>JAKEHX010000306.1 GCA_022614795.1 Planctomycetaceae bacterium
AATCAATCGTTCCACCGAGCAAGCTCGGCGGGGACAGGAATGGGCGGCAGTCGGCGGTAGTGCAGAATCAATCGTTCCACCGAGCAAGCTCGGCGGGGACGGTTACTCCAGGAGCGCCTCCAATCCGTCCGCCGCGAGGGACGCACCGACGAGGCGGTTCACCTCGACGGCACGTAGCATTTCGCTCGCCGGCAAGTCGGGAATGTGGGCTAATTGCAGGCTCTCGGTCCCCAGCAGCACGGCGACGCGCTTGGCGACCTGGTCGGTCTCGCGCGGCGTCAGGTCGGCCAGCGCCAGCCGCAGTGCGGGGAGCATTTTTACAAACCGGGCTTCGTCCCAGCCGTGGAGGACCTCGTTCAGCGACGCGAGGCACTCGGGGACCTGCCAAAGCACATTGCGAGCCGTCATAAGCAGGCCGCGGAGGAAGCTCGGTCCATCGAGGCCGTCGTCGCGCGAGCTTAGCAAGTGACCGCGGAGATGGCGCACGAGGTCGGCATCGGCCAATTGACCGTCGGCGAAGAGAATACCGACAGCGCCGCCGCGAAGCGCGGCGCTGCCGCCGGTGGTCGCGGCCAGTGCTTGCAGCGAATCAGTGCGAAGTTGGACGAGGTCGGGGCTGTCGCCGAGTGTGCGGACCGCTTGCAAAAGCGAGTTGAGGGCATCGAGCGCTGCGGCTTCCTCTTCGGTGGGCGTGTTGACGAGCGTGGGAACGATAAAACACGCCCGGCGATAGGCAGCCAGTGCCAGCTCTGGCAGACCGTGCAGATGGTGAGCCTCGAGCGGCTCGCGCGAGACTTGCAGGATGAGCAGGTTGTCCATCGCCCCAACCAGCGAAGGAAACGCGGCATCTTCGGCGAGCAATCCGCCGACGCGGTCCAAAAGGTCTTGCGTGTGCCGGTGCAGCCCCATGCGACAGGCGTGAATAATGAGGTGCGTAGCATCGGCGGCGCTGCGGCCCTGGCCGGCGGCTTCGGCCTGGGCGAATCGTTCCAGAAGCATGCTCGTCGCTGCTTCCTCGACCGTCGAGCCGTACAAAGATCGCTCGATCAGGGTCGATTCGGTCTGTGGCGACCAGTGATATTTCCAGGCCTCCTGAATCCGCTGGAGATTGGAGCCCGCGACGAAGTCGGGGCCGCGGAGAAACGTAGCGAACGGCACGCCAAGAAATGCCAACCGGTGAAACAGCCGGCTGATGTCTCGGTGGGCCGACTTGCGATACAGGTCGAGCACGGCCTCGGTGTCGTCGAGCTTGTCGAGCTTCAGCCGAAGCTGGGCCGCTGTGTTGCGGAAGTCGTGAACGATGGGGGGCTGGCCGGCTGATGCCGGCACGTTGCCGACGCGGTCGCCAGCCAGCAGCTTGCGGGCGATGGCGAGCACCGCGACCCCCTCCGCGTCGTCGGCCCCTTTAATGAAGACGCTGCGCACGCCGTCGAGCACGTCCTCGCGCGAGGTGGTCGCATGGCCGCGCAGCACGGCGAGGCGCTCGGAGTGAGCCACCGCGGCGATGGCATCGGCTGTCGAGACGCCAAAGTTCTTCTTTCGGCATTGGCGGGCGACTTCCACGAGCAAACGCGCGGCGGACTGATCCTCCCACATGCGCTGATAGAACTCGGGCGAAGGCATGCCGCTGGCATAGCCGTTGAGCCGGTCGAGTTGTTCGAAGCTGTAGCGCATGAGGACGAGCTGGTGGTCGTCGGCTGCGATTTTGAGCGGCTGGGGCATGATCGGCGACGTGGTCGGCAAGGCGACCGTGTGAAAGCCGCCGGTGACGACGACGACGCGGCCAGTTGAGTGCTCGGCGATCGCCGTGGCCATCGCCTGCTCGCGGGCGAGCGTACCTTCGGCCGCCAGTTCCGCAGGCGAGAAGTCGCGGCGTGCCAGGGCACAGTAGGCCAGGACGTTGCGGATGAAGTCGGCCGTACTCAGCGAGCGGCAATCGACCTCGTACAGATGATCCCAGAGATCGTCGGGATCGCGCGAGCCAGTGCGCACGCAGGCCGCCTTCAGCAGCCGGTTGTGAGCCAGCCAGCCCTCTTCCTGGAGGCTTTGCGGGCCGCGGCGAGGGGGCAGCTTACCGGGCTCACCGGACTGCGGCAAGTCATTGACCGCATGGGCTTCGACCTTCTCGGGAAAGGTCAGATCGATGAACTTGACGGCGGCGCCGATTGCCAGGCCCGCCCTGATGGCCGCAAGTTCCGGCGAGAAATCGCACAGCGGGTAATACGCGGCGTGCCGCTCGGGCAGCTCGTCCTCGGCCCGGCGGACGTAGGTCGTATATAGGGCCACGGGCATCCGCGTTTCTTCCGCCACTAGCAGCGGCACGAGCGGCGTCGCGTCGCGCGGACCTTCGATCAACACGGCGGCCGGCTGGACGTCGCGAATGAGGCGGTCGACATGCCACGCACAAGCCGGACTGTGATGGCGCACGGGGAAATAGACGATCCGCGCGTCCAGATCGACTGGCGGCAGATCGACCAGCTCGCCTAGCGCAGCCATTTCCGCGCCTTGCCCAGATCGGCCCATGGTCCACCCTGATCCTTGCTCCGCTGCCGGACGACAACGTCGAAATAGTGCTTCAGCTTTTTGAGGTCGTCGGGGTTGTCCTTGATGACGGCGCCAACGAGATGGCGGCCGATGTGCTCGGAGCTCAGCGTGCCGTCGCCGTAGTAGTAGGCGTCGAGCGACGCCTGAAGCGCGACCGACACCGCCTCGGCCGTGGACATGACCGTCGCCGGCTTCTCGACCTGCACGCCGTCGGCGGTCACTCCCTCGCGGAGGTCGTGGAAAGCGGTCACAAGCACTTCGATCACCTCGCGGCCCACGGCGACTTTGGCCGACGATTCGTCGAGCAGTCGCTGGCACTGCTCGCTGACAAGGTTCACTTCCTGAGCGAGTTCGCCGATCGGATGGACGGTCTCGAAGTTGAACCGCCGCTTAAGGGCGCTCGACATCTCGTGAACGCCGCGGTCGCGGATATTGGCCGTGGCGATGATGTTGAACCCGGGCTTGGCGAGGAGCACGCGGCCGTCGCCGTGCAGCTCGGGCACCATCATCAGCTTTTCGGAGAGGATGCCGATCAGCACGTCCTGGATTTCGGGCGGGCAGCGAGTCACTTCCTCGAAGCGGACGATCTGGCCGACGCTCATGCCGACGTGCAAGGGGCCGGGGACAAGCGCCCGCGGCGACGGCCCTTCCGCCAGCAGCAAGGCGTAGTTCCACGAATACTTGATCTGGTCTTCGGTGGTGCCGGAGCTGCCCTGAATGGTGTTGGTCGAACAGCCGCTAATCGCCGCCGCCAAGAGCTCGGAGAGCATCGATTTGGCGGTTCCCGGCTCGCCGACCAGAAGGAGGCCGCGATTGCCGGCCAACCCGACGATCGCCCGCTCAACGAGCACATCATCACCGTAGAATTTGCGGGCGATCTTGGGCGCCTTGCTGCCGCAGATGAACGATCGGACCGCCTTGGGCGACAGCTGCCAGCCGGGCGGCCGCGGCTGGTTGTCGGCTTTGGCGAGCGAGGCGAGCTCGTCGGCGTGCAAGACCTCGGCGGGCGGCCGCAGGACTTGTGTAGCGTCGACGGTCGAATCATTGGAGGCTTTTGTGGTTGCCATGTTGTGACCTTAGGAATTGGCGTATGCCACTTATTCGGCATGACGTGGGACGATGGGTCGTGTGGCGTCGACGAGGAGCCAGCAGATCGCGCCAACGACGAGGCCAATCGCCACGCCGTCGAACACCGGACGCCAGCAATCGACGAGCGGCGTTCCCGCGGCTTTGCCGGCGTCGATCAAGCGCCCGACCATGGCGTTGAGGACCATGACGCCGAGGCCACCCATGCCGTTCATCAGCCCGAACATCGCGGCGCCTTGCCGGCCGCTGATTTCGGAGACGACGGTCCACCAGGTGGGAATCGACACTTGCAGGCAAAACAGGGCACCGCCGCACAGCAGCGCACCGGCCAGCGGGCTTTCGCTATAGCGGACGCCGAACAAGCACACCGCGGCCAGGCAGAGCATGCCGCCGCCGCACAGCCGGCGGGTCCATTTCCGCTCAGTCGTGCGGCGGATGATCTGATCCGAGAGGAGGCCGCCAGTGATGCAGCCGACCGATCCCCCGGCGAGCGCGATGAAGCTGAACCAGCCGGAGACTTGTTCTGAAAGCCCGCGGGCGTCTTTGAGGTAGGTCGGATACCACTGGAAGAGCATGTAAAAGAGTGTCGCCCCCACGGTCATGATCGTGCCCAATAGCCACACGTTGGGGCTGGCGACGACGCGGCCCCAGGGAATTGCGTGATGATCGCCGGCGGCGGCCGATTCGTGCTTGCCAATGTGCCGCAGCTCTTGCGGGTTGACGGCCGCATGCTCGCCGGGCTCGTCGCGGAACCAGCGGTAGAAAGCGACGGCCCAAGCCACGCCGGCCAATCCAAAGATGACGAAGGTCCACCGCCAGCCCACATGGTTGATGAAAAAGGCGGCCAGCGGCGGGGTGATCGCGCCGCCAAGCTGCGAGGTGGTGGTGATCGCTCCGCGCGCGAAGCCTCGTTCCCCGGGTGGAAACCAGCGGGTCACCACGCGGGCCGCGTTGGGGAATGCTCCCGCTTCTCCGGCTCCAAACAGGAATCGCGTCGCCACCAGCGGCCAGAGCCCGAATGCCGCACCGGTAAGCGCGGTGAATGCCGACCACCAAAGCACGATCCGCGTAATGACGCGGCGCGAGCCAAAGCGGTCGCCCCAGTGCCCGGTCGGCACTTCGAATATACAGTAGGCCAGAATGAAGGCGTTGAAGACCCAGCCCATGTCGGTTTCGCTGAGCGTGAGGCTATCGCGAATCGACGTGGCCGCCTGACCGATGCAGACGCGGTCGATATAGAGCAGTAGTGCCAGCGTACACAGGAACGCGAGCACGCCGTAGCGGACCAGCGTCGGCCGCCCGGCGGTCGCGTCGGCAATCGCCTCGGGCGGCTGATACGGGTTGAGCTGTGGGCTGTGCATCACGACTTGTGGTATTTTGGCGGTCCCTAGCATACCCGTCCCCGGCGATCTTTGCTGCCTCAGGCGACAAGCGCGATGATCATCGACTTACACAGCCACGCCTGGGACTTCCCCCGGCATTTCTCGGACGATTTCCGCCAACAGGCTCGCCGCGCGCGAGCCGGAGTGGAGGTCGATCTGGCGGTGCGATACGAAGACTACAGGGCGAAGGCGTCCGAGCCGGTGCGGACGATCGTGTTTGGCGGCAAGGCGCGCCTCTCGGGATTATGGGTCGATGACCAATACGTCGCCGACTACGTTGCGGCTCATCCCGACAAACTCGTCGGCTTTCTGTCGCTCGATCCGACGCAGACGGGCTGGGAGGAAGAGCTGCGGTTCGGCCATCAGCAGCTTAAGCTCCGCGGCATCAAGCTGCTGCCAATGTATGCCGGCTTTCGGCCCGACGAGCCGCGGCTCGATGCCCTCTGGGGCTATGCCCAGCGGCATCACTTGCCGGTGCTCTTGCATACCGGAACGACCTTCATCGCCCAGGCGCCGCTGGAGTGCACGCTGCCGCGGCATTTGGACCCGGTCGCCGCCCGCTTTCCCGACGTGCAGATCATCATGGCCCACCTCGGCCATCCGTACGAAGGGGAATGCGTGGTCACGGCTCGCAAGCACCCGCACCTCTACGCCGACATCAGCGCCCTCCACTACCGCCCGCTTCAGTTCTATCACAGCCTGATGCTGGTGCAGGAATACGGCATTTGGGACAAGGTGCTGTTTGGCACGGATTACCCGTTCACGAACATCGATGCCACGCTGTCCGGCCTGCGCAGCTTGAACCAGATGCTCGCCGGAACTGCATTGCCGCGGCTGAGTGAGGAAGCGATCGAGCGGATGATCTATCGCGACACACTGAAATTGCTGGGAATTGAATGAGGGATGAACCAACGCTCGGCAGGAGCCTCGCCCTCCCGGCCATCTCCCCATGCGAATCACCAACGTCGAACCGATCCTCCTGCGCGGCGAGCAGTCGTACGTCGCCACGGCCGGCGCCGCCGAAGCAACCGACAACGGCGACTGGCAATTGCTCGTGAAGGTGACGACCGACGAAGGACTTGTCGGCTGGTCGGACTGCGAAACGCTCGCATCGGTCGCGATGGCCTGCATCAACGGTCCCGGAATGAGCGTCCTGGGCTTTCGCTGCCTCAAGGACCTGGTGATCGGCGAGGACCCGCTCGAGGCGGAGCAACTCTGGCACAAGCTCTACATCGGCACGTCGTACTTCGGCCGCCGCGGCGCGGCGATCCACTGCATCTCGGCGATCGACAATTGCCTGTGGTCGATTCGGGCCCAGGCGGCCGGCGTATCGCTTGGCGAGCTAATGGGGCGGCCCAAGATCGACCGCGTGCGGGCTTACGCCTCGACGCTGTTTCGCGAGACGCCAGACGCGATGTTCGAGGCGGCCAGGCACTATGTCGAGCGGGGCTTCAAGGCGGTCAAATTCGGCTGGGGCGTCTTCGGCGAGGATCCGGCCCGCGACCTGGAACTTGTCGCTGCCGCCCGCGACGCGCTCGGCCCCGACCGCGATCTGATGGTCGATCCAGGCTGGTATGGCGCCGGCTGGAAGGGGCCGTGGCGGCCGCGAACGCTCGACGACAACATCGCGCTTTGCCAAAGTTTGGCCCCCTATCGCGTGCGGTGGATCGAGGACTTCATTCACCCCGAGCTGTTTGACGACTATGCCGAGGTCCGCCGCCAAAGCCCCGCACCGCTGGCGGCCGGCGAGCAGCTCGCGACCATCTGGGACTTCAAGCGGCTCATCGACGGACGCTGCGTCGACGTCGTCCAGCCGGACTTGACCCGGTGCGGCGGGCTGACGGTCGCGCGGCAGGTGGCCGACCTTGCTGACGACGCCGGCATTGACCTCGTGCCGCACTCGTGGCTGACCGATCTGCTCACCGCGTACAGCCTGCATCTGGTCGGCTCGCTTGCCCGACCCGTGCTCGTCGAGTTCAACGTGTCGCAGAGTGCGCTGACCCGAGGCGTATGCGGCGGCGCCCTGTCGCTCAATTCCGATGGAACGGTGACGATCCCGCGCGGCGTCGGTCTGGGCGTGCAAGTGGACGAGGCGTTCGTCGAGGCGCATCGGGTTCGCTGAGTGCCAGCCTGATTTCGCCGCCTTGTGACGCCCTGCGGCGAGCGGTACAAGTTGGATATGCGACAGTATCTCGATCTCTTGCGGCTGATTCGCGACCGCGGCACGCCCAAAGGGGACCGCACCGGCACCGGCACGCGGAGCATCTTCGGCCACCAGATGCGGTTCGATCTGGCCGAGGGCTTTCCGCTTCTGACGACGAAAAAGGTCCACACCCGCTCGATCATTCACGAGCTATTGTGGTTTTTGAAAGGCGAAACCAACGTCCGCTACCTGAAGGAGAACGGCGTCAGCATCTGGGACGAATGGGCCGACGAAAGCGGCGAGCTGGGACCCGTGTATGGCTACCAGTGGCGATCGTGGCCCGCACCGGACGGCCGCAAGATTGACCAGATTCGCGCTCTTCTCGAGCAAATCCGCGAGTCGCCCAATTCGCGGCGGCTCATCGTCAGCGCCTGGAACGTCGCCGATCTCGACCGCATGGCGCTGCCGCCGTGCCACCTGCTCTTTCAGTTCTACGTGGCCGACCACCCTACGGGCGGTGCCCGGCGGCTGTCGTGCCAGATGTACCAGCGAAGTGCCGATGTCTTTCTCGGCGTGCCGTTCAACATCGCGTCGTATGCCCTGCTGACACACATCGTGGCTCAGGTGACGGGTCTGGCCGCGGGCGAGTTCATCCATACACTGGGCGATGCCCACCTCTACAACAACCACCTTGAGCAGGCCGAGCTGCAATTGATGCGCCAGCCGCGGCCCTTGCCCACGCTGCGGATCAATCCCGACGTCAAGTCGATCGACGCCTTCCGCTTCGAGGACTTTCAGATCGAGAACTACCTCCCACACCCGCACATCGCGGCGCCGGTGGCAGTGTAGGCGTCGCCGCTACTCATCCTCGCCGTGCTCTTCCCGCCGATTGCCAAACCGCCATACCTGCACGACGACCGCCAGCACGCCGATGATCGCCAGCACCGCCTTGGTCTGGTCGAAGAGCGTGGTGCCGCCAAAACGCTTCCAGACCGCCCCCAATAGCTGATCGGGCGGGGCTTCATTCAGATCGACCCCCGATCCCTTGGCCGACCCCGTTCCCAGTCGCGGCGGCAGCGAGGTGTGCAGGCGCGTCCCCGCGGCAAGCTCAGCAGCACCATCATGTGAATGGTCAAGCCGGGGGAAATTCGCAGCCAGCCGATCGACGGCGGCCTTGTGGTCGATCGATTCGTTTTCACCCGACCACTCGCGGACCGGCGCCTGGATCAAATCGTGCCGCGTGCTGCGGGCCGGAGTCAACGGCTCGCTCTTCTCCAGATCGATCAATCCGGCCGCGTATCTGGGCGACTGGTGAAGCGCAGTCGCTTGCGGAGGCGGCGGCACGTCGATCTTGGGAGACGTTTGGTCGGCACGGGCGATCCAGGACGGATCGGACGCGATTGGCGGCGTCGTCGCGGGGAGCGAATTGGCTGGCGGCGGTTTGATCGTGGCACTTGCCGCCAGTCCGGAGACAGCCGCCGCTGCATCGCTTCCCAGTTGCCCGTCGGGAGTGATTGTGGCCAGGAACTGCCGCACCCGGCCGCCGTACGAGCCAATCGTGTAGCCCGGTGCGGACCCAAACAGCACGCCGCACACCTCCCCCCGCTGGTTGATGATCGGCCCGCCGGAATCGCCCTGGCGGGCCTCGACCGCCGCCAGATCGAGCATCTCGTCCGGAAAGCCGAACCGCGGCGCGGCCAGGCCCGAGAGCGGCCCCGCCGCCGCCCGATATTGCCCGCTGCCATAGCCGGCGATCGTCAGCATCTCGCCCATCCGCGGCATCTCGGCCGAAATCGCCAGCGGCTCGGCCTTCGGGCGATGCACGGCCAGGGCGGCCAGGTCCCAATCGGGATCGGTCCGCACGACGTGGGCGGCGGTTTTATGTCCTTCGGGAAACTCGACCACGATCGTGCCCGCCGCACTGCGGACGACGTGCCAATTCGTGACCACCAGGCCAAACTGCCCGCGGGCATCGACGAGCGTCCCGCTGCCGTAGGAAATTCCGTCCTTCTCCGGCACCGTGATCCGGCAAATCGCCGGATGGGGCTGCTGCGC
This sequence comes from Planctomycetaceae bacterium, assembly GCA_022614795.1. GTDB lineage: Bacteria > Planctomycetota > Planctomycetia > Pirellulales > Pirellulaceae > CAYLLN01. The sequence continues at coordinate 9,211 of JAKEHX010000306.1, forward strand.
GGGCGCGGCCCCGGCCAGTGGTTGGGGCGACGCCGCGGCGGGGGGCTGGGCAGGGCTATTGGCAACGGGCCGCAGCGTGTTCCACTGCGACGGCACCTGCCGAATCGGAAACTGGCCGACCGCGGCGGGCGGCGAATGGCCAAGCCAAATCAAGAGCGCAAGGCCCAGGACTCCCGCACTCAGCCTGCGCGCACGGAGACCCCGCAAACGGCCGAAGCCGTCGGCGCAAGCCCGACGAACGTAAGCAGCGGGGCTGGACACGTCGCTCCTCGCGGTCCGCAACCCAGGGCGGCGGACCTATCAGAAGCATCGTCGCGCGTCGGGTTCGGTTTGCAACCTCGCGGCCCAGCGCCACGCCACCCGCGCGACCCGCCAAACGCCTAGCTCGGGCATGAAACGGTCCACTGACATATCCGTTTCGCCAGACGCTACAGGCGGCACAAGCAGACCGCCTGTTCGCGGCAATTTGGGTTCCACCCGGAGGAAATCGTTCAACTCACGTTCGCGTCAAACACCCGCACGTTCGCCCAGTTGGACTTGTTTTCCTCGATGAACTGCACGTGCCGCGGATGGACCTGATAGGCATCGTGCGCCTGTCGCGACTCAAACACCAGCTGCAAGGCGACGTCAAAATCGGTCTGGTTCACCGGGCGCGTCAGGTCCGGCACGAGCGTCCCCACTGCAAACAATTTCGTGCCGGGATGATCCGTCAGATACTTGCGGCAGGCGGCGACAAGCTGCTCGACCTTGGCCGGAGCGTTGTCCTTGAGCGTGAAATAGACCATGTGGCCCAGCATGCCCACCCACCAATCCGAAATCCTAAATCTGAAATCCTAAATCCTAAATGCCTCGCCTAGTCCCAATCGGTCTTCTTCTTCAATTCGTCCTCGCTGTCGTCCTCGGCTTCATAGCTGCGGCCGCTCGACGACTCGGGCCGCTTCTTCAGTCCGGCCCGCTCCAGGAGCGATTTGCCCAGGACGGTCGTGATGTCTTCCTCGTCGCTCGGCGGCGGACCGGACGCGCCCAGCTCGTCGGGCGAATACTGAATCTTGTACTTGTGGCGGGCGATCGCCAGCGTGTCGTTCGGATCGAGCCGCTTCCGCATCACGTGCGCGCCGTTGACCTTGATGCCGTTCTGGCTGTTGAGGTCCTGCACGAACCAATAGCCGCTTTCCAGGGTCAGCTTGCAGTGCTGGCCCGAGACATTGGCAAACCGCAGCACAATGTCGCAGCTCTCGCGCCGCCCCACGGTGAGAGCCGACCGGAGCAGGGGAATGGGATCACCGCCGCCGATGGGCTCAAGCGCTCCGTAATTGTCCATGGATATGACCCTTGAGTGGTCCGTGCGCCCGGCCTATCATCGACCGGCAGGCGCACGATTGCCCCAATTCATTGTTCCTGTTTTTGCCTGTGGGCGAAGGCCTACAAAAACTCTACCTGAGCCGAATTCTGCCGTCAATGTTCCGATCTCCCTCGTCCTCGTCCTCGTCGTCCTCGGCTTCACTCCTAACTCCGTGACCTCATCCGCACTCGCCGCCGCTCCCGTCCTTCCCGCCTGGCGGGCGGCTGGCCTGCGCTATTTCGGCCTCAACTTCTTCCTGCGGCAGAAGTTCGGCGGCCGCGTGCAAAAGGTCAGCCTCGATGCCGGCTTCACCTGCCCCAACGTCGATGGCTCGGTCGCGGTGGGCGGCTGCACCTTCTGCGACAACCGCAGCTTCAGCCCCAGCCGCCGCCTGCCCCGGCTGGGCATTCGCGGCCAGCTCGACGACGGCATCCGCCGCCTCAAATGGCGCTACGACGTCGAGCGGTTCATCGCCTACTTCCAGCCGGCGACCAACACCTACGCGCCGGTCGAGCGGCTCCGCCCGCTTTACGAAGAGGCCCTGGCTCATCCGCAAGTCGTCGGCCTGGCGATCGGCACCCGGCCCGACTGCGTGCCGGACGACGTGCTCGACCTTCTGGAACAGCTCGCCACCCAAACGTATCTCTCCGTCGAATACGGCATCCAAACCATCCACGACCGCTCGCTCGATTGGATGAACCGCGGCCACCATCACGACGCCACGCAGGGCGCGATCGAGCGCAGCCGGGGCCGCGGCTTTGAAATCTGCGGCCATGTGATCCTCGGCCTGCCCGGCGAGTCGCACGCCGACATGCTCGCCACCGCCCGCGAAATCGGTCGCCTCCAACTCAACGCAGTCAAAATCCACAATCTCTACGCCGTCAAACGCACTCCCCTGGCCGACCAGGTCGAGCGGGGCGAGGTCACGCTGCTGGGCCGCGACGAATACATCGCCGCCCTGGTCGATTTCCTGGAGCTGTTGCCACCGGAGATGATCGTCGAGCGGATCAGCGGCGACGCCCCGCCGGACTACTTCATCGGCCCGACCTGGTGCCTCGACAAGCCCGGCGTCCTCCGCGCTCTGCACGCCGAGCTGGACCGCCGCGACACTTGGCAGGGCAAGCTCCACACTCCCTCTCCGTCTGGGAGAGGGCCGGGGTGAGGGTGTGCTCCGTAGGACAAGCGTCTCGCTTGTCCAGATCCACTTCCTACTTCGCCTTCCTCAACTCCCGCGCCAATATCCGCCGCTGCTTCCGCAGCTCCCTGCGAGTCATAGGAACCGCGGCCGGCTGATCCAGCCCTTGCGTGTCACCGTCGTGTGCCACTGCTGGCTTGCCCAGCAGTGCCGCGTTGCCGTTGGCCTTCATCTCCGCCAGCCCGCCCGTCTGCGGCTGCGAGGCATCGAGCAGCATCCCCCCCGCGTCCGTAAAAAAAACGGCGGGTGAACAGGGGACGAATCGTTTTCCAAAGCGGCCAAAAACGCCCGCCGCCGATCTTCGATCTCGTCGCAACCTTCATCCTCACAATCGCTTGCAGCAAGCTCACCACTCGCCTGCCGATCGATCTCCGCCGGGGACGACGCGTCTGCTGAACAGTCCCTATCCAGGGGGCGCTGGCCAGTGGTCAGCGTTGGCTCACCAGCCTGAGGCGTCGGCGAGGCATCCGCCTCCAACCTTGAACCTTGAACATTGAACTTTGAACCGTCCTCCGCATCAGCGAACACTTTCCGGATCGTTCCGGCCAGCTCCAACTGCCGCATGCAGATTCGCGCCGCAGCCATCAGATAACGTGGATCGCCCTCCGAGCGACCCCGGCACTCGCGCGGCAGCGGCTTCTGCGACGCCCGCCAGGCTTCCAGCGCCTTGGAATACAGATGATCGACGCGCCCTTCTGCGATATGCGCCGCCAGCCTCAGCCGCTGGATGGGCGTCAGGTCCAGACCCTCCGGCACCGACGTGGCGATCCACTGGGCGACATGCCGGCGGACCTGCATCACCCGCGTCTGCGAGATGCCGAACTCGCTGGCCGCCTCTCGTGTGCTGGCCCCGCCGAAGGCGACCGCCTCAAACACCTGAAAATCGCGCTCGCTCGGCGTGAGCGCCCGTTGCCTGAGCAATTCGGCTGGCGAGATCGCCTCGCGCCCAGTCGTATCGATCGTTGCACTGACCATCGTGTGTCTCCCGTGAAAAGAAAAACGGCTAGCGGTCCCCACGCTGGGAACCAGCCGCCATTGAACGGGAGCACCGTGACTAGTCTGGTCGGAAGATGGGCAAACTTGCGTCGCAAGCCCAAGGCAGATAAGGACTTAAAATTTTCCGAAAGCCAGAAAAAATGGCGGCTTGCCCGCCCGTGGTCCGCTCGCTCCGCGAGCGGAAGCGGAGTTGAGATGACCAGCACTGCACTAGGACGTCAGAAAACGCCAGGCGCGAATGGCAGGTCTTCCGCTCGCGGAGCGAGCGGACCACCGCGCGCTACGCCCGCACCAGCGGTTCGCCGGCAGCCCGCTTGCGCGACGGGGTGCGCTGCGGAACGGAGACTTCGTCCTCAGGCGGCGACTTCCCGTCGAGTTTGGCCGCACGGCGCTTGATCGCGGCCGCAATGATCCGGCCCAGCGGTCCGGCCAAGAGAGCCGGCAGAAAGAACAAGTTGCCCGCCAGGCCCACGGTCAACAGGCCGATCATCAAGGCCCCAAAGCGGAACGTGGGCACAAACGTGCTCAGGGCGAACGCCGAGAGTCCCAGGCCGATCACCCCCCAGCTTTGCACCATCGCCCGGCCGCAGCCTTGATAGGCCAGCCGCACCGCTTGCGGGGGCGAATCGCCGCGCTCGATGCCGCGGCGGAACCAGAGCAGGAAATGAATCACGTCGTCGACCGTCACCCCCAGCGCCACGCACGGCGTCATGATCGAGCCAATATCAACCAGCGTCCCGGTCCAGCCCATCAGGCCAAACATGATCGTCATGGGAAACACGCTCGCCAGCAGCATCAACAGGCCGTTCGACCAGTGCCGCAAAGCGACGGTCAAGGCGATGACGATCAGGGCGATGTCGGTCCCAAAGCCCAGCGCCAGGCCGTAGAGCAGCGAGCGGCGGGCCTTGTAGATGATGGGCACCGCCCCGGTGTAGACCGCAGTGACATGCGATCCGCTCGCCGATTTCTGGACGATGGGATCGACCGCGGACTGGAGTTCGTGCTGGAACACGCCGTAGTCGATGTCGCGGACCGCGTTGACCCGCAGGCTGATCCGCCACAGCTCCTCCCCCTGCCCGCTGGCCAGGTAACCCGAGCTGACAAACTGCGGCCGGGCCAGCATCAGCCGGCGGTTGACCATGAAGCTGCGGAGCGATGCGGACGACGCCTTGGGCAGGGCCGGCGCGAATGTCGCGGCCGACAAGCTTCCCCGCACATCAGGCAACTTGGTGATCTCTTGCTGCACCTGCTTCACGAGGGCCAATCGCTGGGCCATGCTCGACTGATCCTGGGCATCGAACCGCAGGATGATCTCCATCGGCACCAGCGCCCCAAGCTTCTCTTCCAGCCAGGCGTAGCTGGCGATGATCGGCGTTTCGCGCGAAAACAGCCGCATGATTTGGATTGACGGAACAACCTTCAACAGGCCGACCGCGCCCAATGCCAAGAGCACCAGGCACGCCGCCGAAACCCAGGCGTGGCGGCGGACGACCTGATCGACGAACATCTGCCACCGCGGCGAAAGAGGCGCCGCGGCTTCGTCGTCGTGCCCGTGAACATGCCCATGAACATGCTCGTGCAGCAATTGGCTCTCGTCGGCTGCGGCTGGTTTGGCCGTCTTGAGGTCTGGCCAGAACGAGAGCAGGGCCGGCAGCAGCGTGAACTGCACGAGCAGGGCCACGCCCACGCCAATCGCCGAAAACACGCCAAACAATCGGATCGGAGCCAGATCGCTATACAAAAGCGACAAGAGGCCGACCCCGGTCGTCCCCGTTGCCAGACCCAGCGGCAGAGCCGCGTGCGACAGGGCCCGGACGATCGGATCGGCCCGCCCGGACCGCTGCACGTCGAGGTAGTAATTTGAAAGGTGAATCGCCCCCGACATCGCGGCGACATACACCAGCGGCACCATCGTCACCAGGATCGCGTTCATCGGCACGCCCGTCAGCGGCACGATCGCCAGGCTCAAGACGGCGCTATACATCGCCACGACGAAAACGATCACCGTCATTCGCAGCGTCCGGAAACAGCACCAGGCGACGATCAGGCCCACCACCCCGGCC
>JAKEHX010000307.1 GCA_022614795.1 Planctomycetaceae bacterium
GGAGGAGCGAATAGGTGAGCAAAGCGCCCAGCGTTTGCTGGCCGAACTGGCGGCGGGAGAGGTCGAGCGTCATCGGTGGGCTCCGGTGGGGTAGACGTAGCGTATGATAGCCGGCGTTTTGACGGAGGGACAGAGAGACAGAGGGGCAGAGAGACAGAGGGACAGAGAGACAGAGGGACAGAGAGACAGAGGGACAGAGAGACGGAGGGACGGAGGGACGTCCATTCACTCCATCCCTCCGTCTCTCCTTCTCTCCGTCTCTCCCTCCTGCCCCCATCCCAAGCCACGCGCCTTCGCCGAATCCCGCTCCGCTTCCGCTCGCCGCCCCAGCCGCTCTTGACAGATCGACCGCTCGTACCAGGCCTGGGCGTCGTCCGGATCGAGTTCAATCACCCGGCTGAAGTCGGCCAGGGCCCGCTCGTCGCCGCCCGTTTCGGCATGGGCCAGGCCGCGGCAATAAAGGGCGTCCATATCGTCGAGGACGACATCGCCGGCATGGTCAAATGCCTCAAGCGCTTCGGCAAAGCGCCCCAGGTGCGCCAGGCACATCCCGCGCAAGGCTTGTGCTTCCGGGTCGTCGGGATCGAGCCGGCTGGCGCGATCAGCATCGGCCAGGGCCGCATCGGCATGATCCTGATAGAGATAGCACCTTCCCCGCCAGACGAGCGCCTCCTGGTCATTGGGATCAGCTCGCACGCACCGATTGAAATCGGCTGCCGCAAGGTCCCAGCGCCCGGCTTCGAAGAGTTCTTGACCGCGAGCAAAGTGCTGGTCGGCGGTATCCAGCGGCGTCAAATCGGCCGCCGAGGCTGGCATTGATTCATTCTCGTCTTCGTCCTCCTCATTCTCGTCCTCGTCCTCGATTGCCGACGCATTGGCCGGCCCGTCTCCACCAAACCACGCCAATGAATCAACTTTATAAAACTCGCGCAAGCACTCGAACAAATCCGGATATTGCTCGCGCAGCTCGCGCGGCCGTTCGAAGAAGCACTCGGTGCCGTATGCGAACAGCTCCGTCGTACTTTCCGCCGCGGCGGGAAGGAGCACGGTGTCTGCTCCGTCGGCCAGGTCGCGCCGGAGCTGGTCGAGCGCTTGTTCAAAGACCCGGTGAAAATGGTCCTGGCGGTCTCGGGCCAAGCCCGGCGGCGAACCGCCCATCTGCCCATCCAGTCCGTCCAGATGGTGCGCCAGCTCATGCAGCACGACGTTTTCGCCGTCGTCCGCTTTCCGCCCGCCGGCCAGCACATCGGGCCACGACAGAATGATCTCGCCCTGCTGGAACGCCTGCCCCAGAATCACGCGCTCGTCGAAATCGTCCTCTTCCGACGACGGCCGGATCCCATGCGCGGGCAGGATCATCTTGTACGGATAAATCAGGAAGCTAGTCACGCGGTCGAAGTAGTAGCCCTCTTCACCGAGCAGCAAAAGTGCCGCCTGGGCCGCGATCGTGACCTTGATCTCGTCCGTGACGGCCAGCCCCTTGCAGCCGACGAACCGCCGCTCGGCGGCAATGATCCGCAGACAATCGGCCAGTTTTCTTTGCTGCGCGGCTGGCAGCAGACGGTACACGGCCACGTTTCGCTCGACGATTGCCAGCCACTCGCCGGGCAGCGGCTGGGCGAGCAGCTGTTTACGCCTGGATGAACGAAACCACGAGCCGAAAACCACTTGTCACCGATATGCAGAAGCTAGCCACGGATGGAACACAGATGAAACACGGATTATAGCGCACTATCGGGTCAAGATTTCCGGCAGCGCGCTCAAGTCGCATACCCCCACTCGTCGAAGCACTGTCGCCAGCGCCGAGCGACGGCTTCCTTCCAGGGCGGCTCGATCCGGCCGAACCGGTTCGTCTCGTAACCACGGATCGACGCGAGGTACTCGCCAATCGCCGGCTCGGCAACGGCGAAGTCGGGAAGCTGCAAGGCCTCGTAGGTAGCCCGCAACTGGCCGACCGGATCGGCCACCAGGGCCTCGTATTGCAGCTCGTGCAATCGGCCAGCGGGAATCAGACGCCGCTCGTCGAAGTACGAATCATAAATCTCCTCGTATTGGTCCAGGGTCCGCTCCTCCAAGCCGGCATGGTCGGGCCGCTGGAGCGTCCACCAGGGAATGGCCGTTCTAGCCGAATGCAGAGACGACTGAAAAACGTTGTAGGGATTGCGGTGAATGTGGATGAACCGGGCGTCCGGGAACGCCTCCAAAAGCAATTTGATCTGGCCGGTATGGGCCGGCGACTTGAGCACCAATGGCCGGCGGTGGCAATACGTCAGCTTCTGCACAAACCATTTCAGCGCCGATTGCCAACGGGCGACTTCCTCAGGACTGGCTTGGCGAAGCGTGAGGAATCGCTCGTAGTGCTCGGCGCCGCGGGGAAACGTCCACAGCAGCACCCAAGACATCTGCGTGAGGCAGTTCAGGGCGAACTCGTCTTCTTGCGGCTCGCCGATCGCCATCCGCACGTTGTCTTGCGGTCGCCGCTGGGGGAGGAACTTTGCCAAGATTCGCCGATTGAGCCAGCCCGTGCTGAGAAACGTATGCGGATAGAAGACTTCGAAGAAGTCGGGATAGGCGAATCGCCGGTCGCGGGCCAGCAGGTTGTGCAGATGCGTGGTCCCGCTCCGCCAAATGCCCAGGATGAACAGTGGAGGCTGAGGCGTCGTGGCCCGGATCGCAGCGTCGTAGCGCCAATGTTCCCAGACCGCGAAGGCCGAGTTTTGCAGCGAAGCGGCGGTGACCATCGCCGCCCGCGGCCAGTACGCGGGATCGACGGAAAAACGGTTGGCCCATAACAGCCGCAGCCAATCGCCCAATCTCAAGCCGCACAAGGCGCCGGGACCGAAGCGAGTTGCAAAGGTTTCTTGCCAAGACATTGTCGCCGACTCCCTGGATCGCCTCTCCCTGTGTCGCTAAGCGGCGGCAAATCGCGATTCAGACAGAGGGGCTGCGCCACATTTGCGAAATTCGCAAGACCACGCAACTGTGCAGGCGCTGGCTTTCGTGCCGCGCATGGGGCCTGCCCCTTGACGGCCCCGCGGATAAGCCCATATTCGGGTCTTCGCCTGGACTGATTGTTATTTCGCCGCGTCGCTTGCGACGCGCTTCACCTGCAAATCAGGAACTCAACCATGGGACGCGCGAAGATCACAATCGTCGGCGCGGGCAACGTAGGGGCCACATGCGCCCACTGGTGCGCCGCTGCCGAACTGGGCGACATCGTGCTGGTCGATATTCCGATCACCGAGAACATGCCCAAGGGCAAGGCCCTCGACCTGATGCAGGCCTCGCCGATTGTCGGTTTCGACGCGCGTATCGTCGGGTGCACCGACTACGAGCCTTCGGCCGGCAGCGACGTCGTCGTGATCACGGCCGGAATCGCCCGCAAACCGGGCATGAGCCGCGACGACCTCCTGGCGACCAACGCCAAGATCGTCACGTCGGTCGCGGAGAACGTGAAAGCGACCAGCCCCAAGGCCGTGGTGATCGTCGTCAGCAATCCGCTCGACGCGATGGTGCAGCAGGTCTGGAAAGTCACCGGTTTTCCGCCCAGCCGCGTGTGCGGGCAGGCGGGCGTGCTCGATACGGCCCGCTATCGCACGTTCCTGGCGATGGAGCTGGGCGTGAGCGTCGAGGATGTGTCGGCGCTATTGATGGGGGGCCACGGCGACAC
>JAKEHX010000308.1 GCA_022614795.1 Planctomycetaceae bacterium
GATCACGTCGAAATGCTGCTGGCCGGTGAGTCTCAGCCCTTCGATCGCGCTGGCAGCAGCCACGACCTCGTGCCCCGCCGCCAGCAGCGCATCAGCCATTGACTGGCGGGCGCGGGGATTGTCATCGACCACGAGCACCCGGCCGATGAGATCGGCGAACGTCATGGACGGGGCCGCTGCGTGGGCCGTACTGTGTCCTGCGATTGTCTTGAATCGCCGATCGGCGACGGCGGTGCTCATGCTGCTTTCTCCGCGGCGCGGGCGTGATGGGGAATCGTGAGCGTGAAGGCTGCGCCCCCTTCGGCCCCGTTCATCGCGACGACATGGCCACCGTGGGCCTTGGCGATGCGCTCCACAATCGCCAGCCCCAAGCCGGTGCCGTGGCTCTTGGTGGTAACGAACGGCTCGAACAGGCGATCGATGAGGTCCGCGGCAATGCCTGGGCCGCTGTCGCCAACCTCGATCTCCAGGCCGGCGGCCGACGGGCAGACCGTGATCGTCAACAGGCCCCCGCCGGGCATCGCGTCCACGGCATTCAGCACGAGATTCAAGAGGGCCCGGCGGAGCATATCGCGGTCGGCCCGCACGCTCAGCTCGTTGGGGCAATCGATTTCGTGGCGAATCCCTTGAGCCGCCAGCTGGGGCGCGAGCGATTCGCAGATTTCGCTGAGGAGGCCGCGCACGCTGAACGTGAGCCACTGGGGCTCGCGGTCGCTGGAAAAGTGAAGCAGATCGCTCACGGTCGCCTCCAATGCGCTAAAGCCCGCGGTCACCTTGTCGAGCACGTCGGTGCTGCCGGCGTCGCCGCTGATTCGCCGCCGCAGCAGGCTGAGATAAAGCTTCATGGGCACCAGGCTGTTGCGGACCTCGTGGGCGACGTGCGAGGCCATCTGCCCCAGGTCGGCCAGCCGGTTCTGCCGGGCCAGCTCGCGGTTTTTGGCTTCGAGCTCGTTGGTCAGCCGGCGGACTTCGGCTCGCAACGACTCGTGCGTGCGCTGCAAACGGTCGGTCGCCTCGTTCCAGGCGTGCAGGATCGCCGCCAGCTCGGGCTGGGGCTCGTCGTCGGCGATGCGCGCGGGGGCGATTGCGGGCGATGCGGCTGGCCGCCGCGCGATCGTCGGGAATTTGAGGATCCGAGGCTCGTCCATCGGTTAGCCCTCGCAGTGCAGGTGGAGCGCGGCCGGGGGGCTGTCATGACAGCCGGCATAGGCGGCATGGGCTTCGGTGGCACTTGCGGCTCCGGCCAATACGCCGGCCGCCCGATCGCGCCGATGTACCATCGCCAATTCACTCTGCTGTTCCAGCCGCATCGATTCCGCGAGCAGCTCCTCGCAGCGACGGGCCTCTTGCTGGCAGCGCTGGCGGTCGGCCGGCGAGCGCCAGAGGCGGGCTTCCGGATCCTGGAGCTGGAACGGATCGAGCCGGCTTTGGACCGCGCGCAGCTGGGCCAGGACGGCCTGTTTGGCGGCCAGCAGCTTAAGGAGCTGCGACGTGGCGCCGCGATCGGCCAGGACGAGCTGCTCGCGGGCAAGCTGCACCAGCAGCTCGAGAATCTTCAGCCTGGCAGCGACCAGGGCGGCCAGGAGGTCGGTGTCGAGTTCGGTCACGGGTGAAGTCCTTTGTCGCCTTTCGCTCCGCGAAAGGCGACAATCGGCGCGCTATCTCGCCCGATGCAGGCGAGGGTGCAAGCGGCGGGTATGTACCCGAAAGGGGAATGCCGCGTCAATCCGCGTTTGGCGTGCTAGCGGCGGTTTTGTCGCCAATTTGCGGAGCGGAAGCGGACGCTTTCCGTTTTTCGCTGCCGCCGCCGCACGCCGCCCATTCGCAAACTAAGATGAAGGGAGCGGCACAACGATGTGCCCAGGTGTGAACGAGAGGCTCGTGACAGGAGGCGCGGCAATGAAGCGAATGGTGCTGTGGCTGGGGCTCCTCGCGCTCGCGGCCAGCGCGCAGCGGGGGCACTGCGACGAACCCAAGCCGCCAGATGCGGCTGAGCAGCCTAAGGCGACAGAGCCCGCTAAGGCGACAGAGCCCGCTAAGGCGACAGAGCCCGCTAAGCCGACGGAGCCGGCGGTGTTTGAGGTCGTGCTCCTGTCGCTCAAGGGTGACTGGCAGGCGATGCGTTATCACACCGAGTCGGGCGCGGCCTGGTACGCCTTTCAAGGAAACTGGAAGCCGGTGCCCGAGGCCGACGATGCCAAGCCGCCGGCAGGGGACTATCGGATCCATCTGTCGCAGACCGGCGAGAACGACTGGATTGCCATCCGGGTAGACCGGAAGAGCGGGCGGACGTGGCGGCTGGCGGCGCTGAAGTGGGCCGAGATGAAGGTTCTGGAACCGGAGCCGCCCAAGCAGAGACCTGATTTGAAGCTGTAGCGGTAGGGTACATGAGTGCAACGAAATGCACCAAGCGAAGGTGCATTTCGTTGCACTCATGCACCCTACGTCAGCTCGCAAATGCCCCATTGACCGTGGTTCTCATCGACTTCCACGCGGAGCCGCGGCGGGCGCTGGCCCGTGCGGGCGTGAATTGCCGCCAATAGCTGCTGGCCGATGTACTGGGCGAGCAACTCCGCCGTCGTATTGGACACGGGAAGCAGCCGGCAGTCGTCCAGCGGAAAGACCCACCGGCGGCCGTCGGGCTTGAAGATCGCCTCGACTTCCTCGCCGCGCGTGGTGACTTGAATCAGCGGGTGCGACGTCGGCAGCAGCATCCGGTGATCGAGCGCGTCGGTGATCTTCTTCAGCTCGTCGCGCAGCGCGATGAAGTCGATGACGTATTGGTTTTCGTCGAGCGGGCCGAAGACCTCGACGTTTACGCGGTAGTTATGCCCGTGCAGCCGCTCGCACACGTTGCCGCTAAACGTGATGAAGTGCGCGGCCGAGAAGACGTGGTGCTCTTTGGCCAGGCGGACGCTGAAGTGAGATGGCATGGAAGTGGAAATGTCGAATGTCGAAATTCAAATGTCGAAGGGAGTCCGATGTCGGACTGATCGATGTAGTCGCATTCGTGCTTTGATTTTCGTCATTGATTCGTCATTCAGATTTCGACATTCGTCATTCTATTGCGTCACCGGTAGGGAGGCTGGATTTGCCCGTCGCGGAGGCCGGCAAACAGAGCGGCCGCGACAAGGTCCGCGGTGGTGCCGGGGTTGCGGCGGTGGCCGTCGGCTCGGAGCCAGAAGTCGAAATCCGCCAGTGATTCATAATAGGCTTCGTCGCCCGGCCCACCAGTGGCAAGCACGCTCCCGGCGCGCGCCGAAACCTGCTTGGCGGTCGGGCTGCCGCATTTACGGGCGATCAGGCTGTCTTCGTAGCGGGCCAATAGCGCCAGATGTGCGTGGATAATCGAGTCGGTCAGCGACCAGCCGCTCGATCGGCCGGCGATCAAAAGCGGCAGTGCTTCTTCCAGTACTAGGCGGAAGTCGTCCGTGTATTGGCGGGCCACGAGGTCGCGATCGGCGGCGGCCCGCATCGCGAACAACAGGTCCGCCGGCGGCTCGCCCGCGATGTCCATTTCCTCGACCTTGCCCAGTCCTCCCGGCATGGCCAGGCGAATCGCCGTATAGACCAGCCGGCAGTCTTCCGCCGTCAGTGTCGCCAGCACGTCGCGCACGCTGGCCGATGAAAGGGGGCGGCTGCGCGGCACAGCAGCCAAAGGGGCCAAGAGGAGGACGATGCCGAGGTTGGTGTTGGTCGAAACGACGGCCCGCGTGGCGGTGATCGCGTCCAGGACCGTTCGGCCAACACCAGCTTGGGGGGCGGCGTCGATGGCCGACGCGATCGCCACGGCGCTGGCCAGAAGGTCGAACAGCGTCAGGTCCTCGAAGTCGGCGCTGCGGTGGACATTGCCCGCTTTGGGCGCGGCGGCCTCCAGCAGGCAGGCCAGCGTGGCGCATTGGCCGAGCGAGAGAGTGACGGAGGATGGTGCGGTCATGCTGTGAAACGGGAAATCAACGTGTGCAAATGACCTTTACATCCTCCGGAACACAAGGCCACAAAGCAAACAAAGACAAGTCTGTCCCTCACTTTGTTTCCTTTGTTTCCTTCTCTTCAAACTCTGGTGGACCCGGCCGTGCTGGTCGTTGTCCGATGTCGCGCGAGGAAAGTGCGGACAAGCGGCACGATCCGCTCGTGCGCGTCCTCGACGACGTAGTGGCCACAATCGTCCAGCCGGTGCACCTCGGCCTGGGGCCAGTGCTTTAGCAGCCGCTCGAGACATTCGGGACGAAAACACCAGTCGCGCATTCCCCAGATGAGCTGGATGGGGAGCTGGCCTAGTGCGGGGAGGCCGGCTTCGATTTGTTCCAATGTCCGCCAGGTCGGATGCCGCGGGGAGAAGGGAATGTCCTTCACAAAGCGATCGATCGCGACGCGATTGGCCCACGAGTCGTACGGCGCTAGGAGTCCCGCGCGGACGTCCGGCGTCATGCGCCCCGGCTTTTCGACCGCCAGCGTGAGCGCGCCACGGGCGAAGGCGTTCAGACCACGGACGGCCAGCGTCCCCACAAGCGGCGTGCGGCAGGCGGCAATCCGCAGCGGCACAAAGGGCGGCGGAAACGCGCCCGTATTGAACAGCACGATCCGCGCAAAACGGTCCCGCAGCCGCTGGGCCGCTCCCAAGCCAATCGCCCCGCCCCAATCGTGGGCCACCAGCGTCGCTCCGGTCAGATCGAGATGCTCGATCAGCCGCACGAGGTCATCGATTCGCTGCGCGAGCGTGTAGGCGTAATCCTGCGGCTTGTCGGAGAGCCCGCAGCCGATGTGATCGACGGCGATGCATCGCCAACTGTCGCGCAGGCCGAGGATCAGATTCCGCCAATAGAACGACCAGGTCGGATTGCCGTGGACGAAAAGCAGCGGCTCGCTGTGTCGTTCGTCACCAGCGGTCTCTTCATCGATGTAATGCAGCCGGTGCGGACCGATGGGGAGATACTGCGGCGAAAACGGGTATAAGTCGGGCCAAGCCATTTGGGATTTAGGATTTGGGATTTGGGATTTAGGATTTGGGGCCTGGGCGCGCACCATTCCCGCGCTTCTCTGAAATCCTAAATCCCAAATCCTAAATCGGCCTTATTCAGCATTCGCTTCGTCCACTTTTTTCTGCCAGAATTCGCGTGCCTGGCGGTGGAACTCGATGACTTCCTTCTGCTCTTCGCCGTCGGCGAGGTTGACTCGCCGGGCCCTCTCGAACACCCAGTCGAGGAAGAACTGCGCCGATTCCTTGCTGATCCGCGGCTTGCCGTCAATTTCCACGTAGTACGGACCGGTGCAGGCGAAGCGGTAGGTCTTGGGATTAGTGCTCACTGCCCGCACGAGCATCCAGCCGCTATGCGTGAACACGACGGGCGGCAGATGGCCTTTGCGGTCTTTCCATTCATCGAGACGAACTTCGTGGACGACCCTCCCGTCCTGGACCACCTCGAGATAATCGATCTTGTCGCGCGTGCCCAGGTTGAGAGCCACGTCGAGATCGATCGACTGGCCCGCTTCGGCCTGGAAGACATGGCCGGGCAGGGCCCCGTCGTCGGGTCCGCCGGGGGCGAAGACACGCGGGCGGAGCATGGGCCCGTTGGTCACCACGACGCGCCCCAGCCGCAGGTTTTCGAACCACTTGTCCCAGGTCAGCTCGTCGCCGCAATGGACATAGACGCGGTTGTAGCCGACCGGATTGGGAAGGACGCCCGAAGCGCTGCCGGCTGAGGGGGGAATCCGCAGGCCGCAGTTGAGGAGCTGATAGTAAATGAACTGCGACCAGCGGGCATTGCCCAGCGGATCGGAGAAGCGCCCCATTGGCCGTGGCCGGCCCCAGGCTTCGCTGTCCATCATGCCGTCGCGATGCTGGTGGTTGTTGGCAATGCCGATCGAGTCGATCTTGCCCGAAGCGACCCAGACGGGCACGTCCCACCAGAACGGTTTTTCGATATCGATGTGAAGCGGTGTCTTTGACTTGGCCTCACGGGCCTGAAGCAGGAATTTCATGGGCGAGGGGTATTCGCGGGCCGAGCCGGCGATTGGCAGGGGCTCGTCGAGGTTGAAGTAGAGCAGGGCGCCCCCTTCGCGTTCGTCCTCGCCGGCGAGCAGGCGGTAAAAGCGATTGCTGTCGAACTGCACCAGGAGCTGCTCCGGCTGCGGCTTATCTTTGTAGAGGTTCTGGTTGTTCCACCAGGTGATGACTGGGCCGATATGCAAGTCCTCAGCCCGCATCAAGAGCTCGATATCTTTCGGCGGCCTGTGGATGTGCAGCTCGCCTGACCACCACCCCTCCTTCTTCATATCGACGAAGCGGCTCATCTCGACGGTCTTGGTGTCGGTCGCTCCGCGGTTGATCTGAAAGTAGCCGGTCTGCATGCGATACTCGGGACCTGCCTCTAACTCAAATGTGTACATCCCCTGCGGCAATTCCAGGACGATGACCCCGTCGAAAACGAAGTGGTCTTTCCAGAATGGCGCCTTGGGGGGCTTCACGAACACTCCGCGCGGGTTCTTCAAGTGCATCCGCGCCGCCAGCGGCTTTCCGGTTTCTTTATCGACGACGCGAATTTCGAGCTGCTCGTCGGCGGCGAAGGCGGGGAGGCCGAAGAGCGAGAGTGACAGCGCAAGCGCGAGTCGATACATGATTGATCAATCCGTAACAGACAGTTGGCAACCAGCTACTCTAGCATGGAACTAAACAAGAACCGCAGTGGCTGGATTCAGGGACTGAGGACAGTACTGAGAGGTTGTGAATGAATCCCGTAGCGGAACTCGCCAGAGTTCCGAATCCGCAGAAAAACCTGAAGTCTGGCGACTTCAGCTACGAAAGATTCA
>JAKEHX010000030.1 GCA_022614795.1 Planctomycetaceae bacterium
GCAGTGTCCCCACGCTGCTCCTTTGGTGTTTCTTGGGCTGTGTCGCCGGCGCTCAAACAGGGTGGCGCGAAAGGCGACGATTGCTCTTGTCCCCCTGCGCCCCTGCGGTTACCGTTCGCCGGCCAGTATCTCGGCCCATTCGATGGAGGCGGTCTGTCTCCGGGGCTGCACAACGGATGACGGTTGGTCCCTTGCGAAATCGAGCGCCGCTACTGTCGTTGATGATGCTCGCCGCGCTCGTTCTGGGCGTTGGCTGCCGGGCCGTTTCGACGGGGCGTAACGTCGATGGCGTCCGCTATTTCCAGCAGGGGCAATATCCCGTCGCCCTGCGCCGCTTTGAATCGGCCCTGACGATCGATCCCAAGAACCCGGATTCCTATTACAACATGGGGGCCATCCACCATCGCACCGCCGTCCAGACAAAGAACCCCAACGAGCTCAATCAAGCCGAGTCGCTGTACCGGCAGTGCCTCGCCTATGATCCCAACCATGTCGATTGCCACCGCGGCCTGGCCGTGCTATTGACCGAAACCAACCGCACCGCCGATGCATTCAAGCTGCTGCGAGACTGGGCGACCGTGAATCCGCATAGTTCGGACGCGCGCGTTGAGCTGGCCCGGCTGTACGAGGAATATGGCGACCAGCGTGCGGCTGAGACCTATCTGACCGAGGCCCTCACGATCAACAGCCGCGACTGGCGGGCTCATGCTGCCCTCGGTCGGATCAAGGAGCAAGCGGGCGATCACGGCCAGGCGCTGGTCAACTACCAGCGAGCCCACCAGCTTAACCGTTTCCAGCCGGAACTTGAGCAGCGCATTGCCAGCCTTCAGTCGAAGGCCCCCGCTGTGCCGGCCGCCGGCGGCACAACCACGGCAGCAGGAGGGGCGCCGCTCACCGGCCAGCGCAGCGCTGCCGCGCCGCAGACATTTCGCACTTACTGAAGTGCTCCTTCAGCGGACGCCGGGTGCCACGCCCCACACTTGCGTGGGCGTGCGACCGCACCAGAGCGTGCGATCTCCAACGCAGCTCACTCAGCCCGGTAGCCAGCTAACGAGTTGAAGCGCAGCGGTCAGCACAACGAACTCGGCGACCGCCAGGCCAAACTACGTTCCTGTCGATAGAGCGGGCAGCGTCAGTCGCCCTGGTTTGTCGCCAGCAAACTCCATGGCCTGATTGCGGCTGTCACTCGGCCTCGTCGGCAAGCAGAACCCATCTGTGCGGGGTATTGACCCCGACAACAGGCCACAAAATTCGCACTCGTGAATTTGATTCTTGGACGTGTGGGAGTTATCCTCCCCCAAATAGACCAAGCGCTACTGAGGCCAAGCCCTAATGAGGCCAAGCCGCGACTAGAGCCGGGCGTCGAACTCATCTCAACTCGCGTTCACTCTTCTCACAGAGGGTTCATCCATGGCGCGATCAAGACCAGGCGTGACGGCCGGCGCTAGCGTGGCGTCGATTCGGTCGGCGATCGCTCGCAAAGGCGCCACTTGGGAGGCGGGCGAAACTTCCCTCACCGCGCTGTCGCCTGCCGAGCGCGTCGCACACCTCGGTTTGCGCGTGTCGGACGAAGAACGGACAGCCGCACGGCAGGCGATCAAGGCTGCCAATCGAATTTCTGCCCTTTCACGCGCGGCTGCCGCCCCCGCCGCGATTGATTGGCGAAACAACGGAGGAAACTTCGTCACTCCCATCAAGGACCAGGCGAACTGCGGCGCGTGCGTGTCGTTTGCCACGCTGGCCACGATCGAGAGCCGCGTGAACATTGCCTGCCGCACACCCAGCGGTGCGCGCGATTATTCCGAAGCATTTCTGTTTTATTGCGGCTGCGGGAAATGTTGCAGCTCCGGGTGGAATTTCGCGCCGGCGCTCGACTTTTGCAGGGAAACGGGGGTGGCACTCGATGCGGCGTTTCCCTATACGCCGGGCGATCAGACGTGCAAATCAGGCGTCGCAGTCTCTTTCAAAATCAACGGCCATTCCACCGCGGCATCAACGGCCGATCGCAAGGCGGCACTTGTCCGCGGCCCTGTTGTTGGCGGAATGGCGGTGTATCAGGACTTCTATGCCTATACCCGCGGCGTCTACCGGCACGTTTCCGGGAACCTGACGGGCTACCACGCGGTTTCGGTCATCGGCTACGACGACGCGGATCGCTGCTGGATTTGCAAGAACAGCTGGGGGTCCGCGTGGGGCGATGCGGGCTTTTTCCGCGTCGGCTACGGCGACGCCGAAATGGATACCGAGTTTCTGTTCTACGAGCCGCAGGTCGCCTGCCCAACGCCGGCTCCGGTGGTCGACTGCGCCCGTTACGTTCCATATCTCCAGCGGGCGCTGGAAACCGCTCGCAGCCACTCCGCGTTGCGGGCCAGCCTGCGGTATCACGTTTGCGGGAAAGGCGTTCGCTATAACTTTAGCCCCGATGTCCTGGCGGTCGCGCGAGTCGTCGTTTCGATCCTCAATCGCTGTCCGCAATATCGCGCCTCGTTCTGCCGCATTCTCGGTTAAGTATCAAGCAAACTCCGTGTGCCGTCAGGAGACACCCATGTCCTCACCCAATCAGCCGTGTGGTTGCAATGATTTGACGATGGAAGGCGCCGTCGATCTCGCCATTCCGCCGCTGGAGGAATTCGAGCAAAGCCTCCAGGTCCTTTCCAGCTCGTCGCCGACTGCCGGCGCCGAGCTGAACGAGCTCGAATTGGCATGTCTCGAAGCGGATCCGGCTTCGCTCGACGAACTCTCGCGCCAGACACCGGACGACGGTTCCCAGTTGAGCGATCTCATCCGCCTGCTCAAGCGCTATCCGGGCCTGAAGATCAGCCTCTCCTTCTGATTGCTGTAGCCGAACTCGCCAGGGTTCGGGAAGGCGGTAGCGAAGGTCGCCAGACTTCCGGCGATCTCCCGGCTTGCAAGTTGGCCAGCCCGCTCGCCTTACGCTAAATTGAATGGCAGGGCGTCGGTGCGTTCGCGTAGGGAGGAGGCCCGACATGCACCATTACGACCGCCAGACCAGGGACATTCACGCCCGCCTCGGCGAAAGCTTCGTGGTTGTCCTGCCTTCCCTGCCGGGAGCCGGCTTTGCCTGGCGCTCCGGCCCGGAGACGGGAATCGTGCGGCTCGCGTCGCACTCGATTCAGCCGGCCACCAAGGCCGTAGGCGCCTCGGCCCTCGACGAATTCGTCTTCGAGGCGGTCCGCGAGGGGACCACGGACCTGGAGTTTCACTACGGCCGCCCGTGGGAAAAATCGCCAGCCGAAACCTGGCGCGTTCCGGTCACCGTCGAGGTCAAGAGCAAAGACCGGCCGGGCAAGTGACCTAAAACTTGTTTCACAACCCGTAGCTGAAGTCGCCAGACTTCAGGGAATCCCGCCTGAACTCTGGCGAGTTCAGCTACGGAACCACCTTTTGCAACAGTTTCCTACTTCGCCAGCGGCCGCACGCTGACCTCCTTGAACCACACCACGTCCCCCGGGTCGTGGGTCTGCAACCCGAGATACCCCGCTTCCGGCCGCTTGTGCTCGCGTTTTGGCTCGTGCCAGATCCTCCGCGGCGGATTGTCCTTGCCCGCCGGGTCGAACGTCGTCAGCAGCTTCCCATCGACTTCGACCTTCACCAGGTTGCCGTCGAGCGTGATGATCATCGTCCGCCACTGGTCCGCCTTCCCCTTGTCGGCCTCTTTCGCCGCGGCGAGCGAGTACACTGCTCCCGTCCGGTGAAATGCGTCCCCCGTGTCGCAAATCTGCACCTCATAGCCGTGGTGGACCGCGTACCACGCTCCCTGCTCTTTCTCCGAAGCCTCCTGCATTCTGGCGATCATCTCGGGTAAGAGCTTGCCGTTTTTATCGCGGCTGACCGCCGGCGAGTCCTTGCCGATCCAGTCGAGCACAGCGTCGTCCAGGCGCACGATCACCCCGGCGTTGGACCGTGCATCCTTCGTGCGAAAGACCACGCGAATCTGGCAATTCCCCAGCTTCTCCTTGGTCCAGACCGCCAGCCCCAGGCCGCGCTCGTCGCACTCGGTCCGCACGGCGTCGCCATCGACCGCGAGCTGGCCAAATCCGATGTGCTTCCAATCGCTCACGACCTTGTCGTCCTGAATGAGCGGCAACGCGCGCCAAGGTTCTTCGCCTTGTGCGCCCAGCGCGAGGCTGAGGCAAACCGACATCGCGAGCAAGATTCGATAGATTCCACTTAACATTGTTGGTGTTCGCTGCGACCGTTTGAAAGAAGAAACTACTCGCGTCCGCGCCAATAGTTGGGGTCTCTGCGATCGTGGGCGACGGCAATGATCGAGACGATTTGCCCATCAATGCGGAAGACCACATGGTAGGGGAAGTTCTTCACTCGGACGAATCGATGGCGCTCATCATACACAGCCCACCACTTCGCATCTTTCCGTATTCGTTCCAGAGCTTTCGCAACGGCTAGTTCGAAACGAACTGCGACATCAGGATCTTGGCGGAAATACCAGAGGTAGGCCTCGATGTAATCCGCATCGGCTCCCTCGTGGTTGCGAAGGCTACTCATCGCGAGCGGCCCTTTCGCGCGCTCGCTGCTGTGTTTCCTCCCACGTGAAGAACTTGGCGGTGCCGGCCTCGATCTCTGCCGACCGCCGCGCGATCTCGGCTCGCCAGGCGGGGCTGAGATTGGCCGTACCCTCGGCCGTCGCGTCCACCGCTTCAAGCGACGCGTCGATGGCACTGGCCAGCTCGCGCCGCTGCTCCGGCGAAAGGCTTAGTACGACCCGCAATACATCGGCATACGTGCTCATCGTTCGTCTCCTGGCGGTACTCTCAATTCTACCACCAGCCGGTCGGCGACGTGAACCGCGACCACGCTGCGACTGTCTCTGTATCGGCTGAGCTCTATTCGCCGCCTACCGCAAATCCAGCCCCAGGCGTACATTACAGCGCTTATTCCACGGCCTGTTGACTCAGTGCAATAGGCCGCTTTTCACCGAGGATTTCCATGTCATCCGCGACTTTGACCGAGCGCGTCTTCAACTTCTCTCCCGGCCCGGCCGTCCTCCCCCTGCCCGTGCTCGAGCAGGCCCAGCGCGAGCTGGTCTGCCTCCCCGGCTATGGCATGAGCGTCCTGGAAATGAGCCACCGGGCCCCAGGCTTCCTCGACATCCTCGCTGCCGCCAAACGCCTGCTCCGCGAACTCCTGGCCATCCCCGACAAATACCAGATCATCTTCCTCCAAGGGGGCTCGCGGCTGCAGTTCTCGATGGTCCCGATGAACCTGCTTCGCGGGCAGTCCGGAGCCGCCGAATACCTCGTCACCGGGTCGTGGAGCAAGATGGCCCTCGACGAGGCCCGCCGCGAAGGCAAGGTCAACGTCGCCTGGGACGGCAAGGCAACCAACTACGACCGCCTGCCCAAAGCCGGCGACCTGAAAATCGCCGCCGACGCGCCCTATGCCTATATCTGCACGAACGAAACCATCCAGGGCGTACAGTTTGCCGCCGAGCCCGACGTCGGGCCTCTGCTAAATGGCACTGTCCCGCTTGTTTGCGACGCCTCGAGCGATTTCCTCCACCGTCCGCTGCCGATCGCCCGCTACGGCCTGGTCTACGCCTGTGCCCAGAAGAACGCCGGCCCCGCGGGGGTCACCGTCGTCATTATCCGCGACGACCTCGTGATGCGGTCGCAGGATTCGCTCCCCGGCTATCTCAACTACAGCCAGCACGTCAAGGAAGATTCGCTCTACAACACGCCGCCGACCTTTGCGATCTACCTGATGAAGCTAGTGCTCGAGTGGCTCAAGGACGAAGTGGGGGGCCTGACGCGGATGCACGCCATCAACCAGCAGAAGGCACGCCTGCTGTACGACGTGATCGACGAGTCAGGCGGCTTCTACCGCGGCCACGCCCAGCCCGACTGCCGCTCGCTGATGAACGTGACCTTCCGCCTCCCCAGCGAGACGCTGGAGAAGGAATTCGTCAAAGAAGGGGAAGACCGCGACCTCGACGGCCTGAAGGGTCACCGCAGCGTCGGCGGCATCCGCGCCAGCATCTACAACGCCATGCCCTCGGCCGGCGCCCAAGCCCTGGCCAACTTCATGCGCGAGTTCAAGCAGAAGAAGGGCTAGGGAATCGGGACTCGGGGCTCGGGGGCGCTGTAGGGAACGCCCTCTGTGGCGTTCCCGGGGTTGGGGTTCAATATGGACGGCCGTAGGGCACGCCCTCGACTGAGCTGCGAGTTTCGACCGACCCTGCAACGTCTTAAGGGCTGGGCGTTTGGGCCATCGAAAGAAACGGATTGATGATCCGAACTCCATCATAGAGTTGCCCATGATTCAGGTCTTCGCTCTAAATCGACGGACATCCAAGCTCACTGGCCGCCGCGACGATCGCCGCGTCCCAATACGAGATGCCGTTTCGTTGCCGACAGTCGATAGCCTGCAATACCAGGTCGCGGGAGATCGGGCAAACGGGAAACGCCGCTAGCGATTGAAGCACGGCACAGGCCTCGTCGTGGGTCATTTGGAGGCGCTGTTTCGTCACCGCGGCCGAATAGAACTCTTGCAGGACCTGGGCCGAGAAAACAGGCAGGACTTGCGATAGCAACTGACGGGCGATGACTCGCTTGGGCTGGTCCGCCGCCGCATTCGAACCGGCGTATACGAGCACGTTCGTGTCAATGAAGGCAATCGCGGTCATAAAGTTCTTCCCGCCGCAGCGGTCCTACAGGTTGCGAATTGCGCCCCTTGTCGAGCGCGGCGCAAAGTTCGCGAACAAGGTCAGCGGATTCCTGCCCGCCCGGCGAACTCTTGGCGTGAATGGTCACTTCCGGCAATGTGGACCTCGCCTTGGCTCTGGACCGTAGCAGACGTTTCAAATGTTTCCATCGCCCGATGCTCCTGACTTGACTCGTCGTCGGCAAAATACCATTGTTCTCCAGCCGCAGCCAGAAAACCACAATAGCTCTACGGAATGGCTAAAATCGTGACGTTGGATTTACCTAGCCATCCGTTACGTTTTCAGGTCGCGATACCTTTACATACCCCATCGGACCCATGCCCAACCCCAGCCGAACGACTCGGCGCAAGCAGTCGCTGCCCAAACTCATCGAGAAGTACTACGCCGACCTGGCCGATCTCGCGCGGCAGAATGTCTTCGTCGAGATGGGCACCCGCACGGCCTTCTTCGCCCTGCTCAACGCCGCCGGCAAGGAACACGGCTGGACGCTCATCGCCGAGCACGAAAAGAAGGTGGGGGGCAAGACGATCCGGCCCGACGGCACCTTCAAGGACCAGATGAACCTTGTTCGTGGCTTCTGGGAGGCCAAGGACACCGCCGACAAGCTCGACGCGGAGATCAAGAAAAAGCAAACAGCCGGCTATCCGCTCAATAGCATCATCTTCGAGGACACAAGCGCCGCGGTCCTCAACCAGCACGGCGAGCGGATTCTGACCGCTGACATGCAGGACCCGCTGAAGCTCGCCGAGCTGATTACCCAGTTCTTCCGCTACGTCGAGCCGGAAATCGAGGAGTTCGAGCAGGCAAAAATCGCGGTTTCGCGGGCAGGCCCGCGAAGCCTA
>JAKEHX010000309.1 GCA_022614795.1 Planctomycetaceae bacterium
CTCACGCACAATCACCAGGTCGATCCCCCGCTCGGTCGAACGCAGCGGCGAGAGCACCCCCGGATACAAATGAATGGGACGGACCGAGGCGAACAGGCCCAAGGCCCGCCGCAAGCCAACCATCATCTCCGGCTGCACCTCGGTGCCATCGGGGTTTCGTACATCGGGCAATCCGATTGCCGCCAAGAAGACCGCGTCGGCCGTCAGGCAGTCTTCCAGTACCGCTGGGGGCAAGGCCACGCCGGTCCGGCGATGCAATTCGGCCCCGGCCTGGTGCTCGACGAATTCGACCGCCGGGCCGCCGCTCGATCGCACCGCTGCCACAGCGACGCGCGTCGCCACCGCCATGACTTCCGGCCCGATGCCGTCGCCGGGGAGCGCCACGATGCGATACGTTTTGCGATGCGCACTCGCCTCCCGTCCGCGCGCAGGCGCCTCCTGCGCGGCTGAGTGTGCTGGCGGTTCGTTTTGAAGCGTGTCCACAGCGGGCTCTTGGGAGTTTAACGCGCTCTTGGGAGTTTAGTGCGACCGGGAGTTCAGTTGTACGTAATCGAGTCGGGCCTGCCGGCCTTTGACCTGGACTGCGACCGGCTCGCCCTGGCGTATCTGGACATCGGAAACGGTATGAGACATCCAGCCGCCTCCCTTTCCAGGCGCCTTCCACGGTGATCCTTGCAGCGTCCCCTTCACGAGCAGTTGAAACTCGGACTCGCGGTCCTGCTCGTCGGAGTAGCGGATTTCCACGTCATAGCGACCGGCCGCCACGGCAAATGGCTCGCGATAGACCGTGGCGATGCTGCCCTCGTCGGCCTGTGTCAATTGCGCGCTCAGCCGGTGCGATGCATTCCGATCGTTGCGGTCCACGAGCGTAAAGCCTGTCAGGTCGCGAAAATTCTCGGCCTCCAGGCGAATGCGATCGCGCGTGACCGGCTGCGGCGTCATCTGCTCGTCGAGCAGCCGCCGCAGCTTTTCCGGATCGGCTTCTTCATCCCCAGTGAGCAGGAACCAGGCCATGCCGGCGTCGGACGGGTCGGGCCGCGTGGAAACCTGCATCCGCTCCCACAGAAAGCGGACCCGCGCGTCGCCCGAGTCCCGCATCCAGTGATAGGCCCGCCAGGACTGGGGCGGCGCCGGCTGGCCGTAGGGGCTCTTGCTGAGCAGCCGGTTCTGATCGCGGATCTGCACCCAGTTCACGCCCGTCTCAATCACACTCCGCTTGGTATGCGTGAACGTGTACTTCGAGGCAAAGCCGTCGTTCCAGCGGCTGTGCGAGATGCAATAGACGAACTGCCGCTTGTCGGGCTGCGACTTTTTGATGCCCAGCACCGGCACTTCCATCGGCCCGGCGACAATGAAATAGAGCGGATTGTCGGCCGAGGAGCCGTCGATCGCCTTGGCGATGCTGGCGACGGCCCCGTCCAGGTCCTGGCGGCAGTCGTGAAAGAGTCCCTTATCGTATCCGTACCGCTCTTGCGCCCCCAGCACGCTTCTAGCATGGGTTTTTTCCCACTCCGGATCAGTCTGCGGCAGAATACAGTTGTAGTCGAAATGGACCAGCCGATCGCGCAGGCCCCCTTGAGCGAAAATCGCCAAGGCGACGGGCGACGCCGCCCAGTCGTCCGGGTCGTTGTGGTTGCCATCCGCGCTCCAGGCGATGCGGCCCTGAAACTTGCCGCCGACATAGGGACCGTCGGCGTAGGTAGAAGTAGTACAGAACGATAGAAGGGCAATGAGGCAGGTCGTGATGAAGTTGGGTGTCATCATTATTATATGTTCCACGTTTCTTACTACTCAGTACTTAGTACTTAGTACTAAGTACTAAGATCTAAGATCTAAGATCTAAGATCTAAGATCTAAGTGCCATACTCATTTACTTCTGCCCTAATATCCCCGGCAGCGCGTCCGCCCCGGCCTGGGCAATCATGCCGTCTTGCTGCGCCGTGACGCCGCTGATGCCGATGGCGCCGATCATCTGGCCGTCCACGGTGAGCGGAATGCCCCCTTCCAGCGGCACGGCGCCGGGCAAAGCCACCAGTGCTGTCCGCCCGCCGGCCACTCCTTCCTCGAAAAACTTGGTGGGCCGCTTGAAGGCGATCGCCGTTTGCGCCTTCCGCTGCGAAACGACCACGCTTCCGGTCTGCGTTCCGTCCATTCGCTGGAAATAAACGAGGTGCCCGCCGTCATCCACGATCGCGATGCAGACGTTCCACTTATTCTCGCGGGCGTGCTTGTCGGCAGCCGCGGCGATCTGCCTGGCCACGTCGAGCGAGAGCGCCTTCTTGGTGGGCAGCTCGTCCGCCTGACTGGCAGCGCTCGCTGCCAGGCAGGCCGCCAACAGTGTGCACGCCGTCCCCATCCGCCACACTAAAGTCTTATCGCTCGTCATCGCTGGTCTCCTCATGGTGAATTCCTTTGGCCGGCTGGCTTGAGCCGAGTAGCTGAACTGGGCGGCGGTAGCATACCACGGTGTCATTTGCGCCCGCCGGCCGCGGACACACCCGCGGCAAGGTCCTGATCCATGGCGGCCACGCCCGCCATCATCCAGGGCTTGTAACGGGGCGTGGTCGTCAGCCAATATCCGCTCTGCCGCATCGGATTGGCAGGGCCGGGAACGATCCGCGGCGAGGAGAAAACCCGATCCCAGGGCCGGCCGCTTTGGATCTTGACCGCGCACCAGTTGCCCGCCTCCAGGTCGTCCCAAATGGCCGAGCCGGAGCCGAGGAAGTAGTGCTCGCGAGAACCGAGCGGGCTGGAATGCAGCGGACTGCCCACCACGGTCAGCGTGCGGAAGCTGGCGAGGTTGGCCATGATCTGGTCGTGCAACAGGGCTTCGGCCGGATTCATGCCCTGGCGGCAGCACAGGTGGCAGTGCAAGCGCGCCCCGCGGAGCGCCGCCAATTCGGCCATTTCGGTCCACAAGGCGTCGTCGCCAATCGTCAGCAGCGACCACACGCCGTTGACCTGGAACCACATGGCCTTGGTGCTCAGGCCGCCTTCGAACAGGTCCGGCCGGCCGACCGCGATCTGGTCGTAGCGAGTGAGGACCGAGCCGTCGGGGCCGATTGTATAGGCTGAGTTCCGCCGCTTGCCGCCGACCAGCGACGGCGCCCCGACCACGGCCGTCACCTGGTGTTCCTGGGCGGAGCGGCGAATCAAATCCAGGGCGCTAGTCAGCGCCGCGGCATCCGCCCGCTCGATATCTTCCTGGCGATCCCCCGTGACGGCCAGCTCCGGAAAGACCACCAGGTCGAGCTTGGCCGCGGCGGCCTGCCGGATGTGGTCCTGGATGGCCTTGACGTTCTGCTCGATCGACGACGTGCATGACATGCGGGCAAAGCCGCACTTGACGCTGCTGTTCGACGAAACGAGCACCGGAGCCTCCGCGAGCGGAAAATCTTTGCCGCTGTGAATCTGCCGGCCCATCTCCCACCAGGCTTTGAACAGCGGGTGCTGGCTGCGGCGGATAGCCAGATCCAGCGTGGCCTGGGCCAGGTCCAAATCGGCCAGGACGATCTTGTCGCGCTCCTCGGCCGCGCTGGCGAGCAGCGAGCCATCGGGTGCGATCAGGGCGCTGTGCCCGTGGCCGCGATTGCCGCCGGGCAGCCGGTTTTCGGGGGCCGAGTTCGCGAAGACCACGAAAGCCGTGTGGCGGAGAGCGTGGGGGACGTACCAGTACCATTCCAGGGCCGGGAGCCATTCGTTGTCGAAGTTGTTCGAGCATTCGATGAGGATCTTGGCGCCCATGGCGGGCGGCAGGCTTTCGACCGGCCGCGACCAGCGGTCGGCGCAGATGATGAAGCTCGCCGGCACGCCGTCAATTTCGACGATCTTCGGCGCGTCGTACTTCCGGGCATGCCAGACCTTGTCATAAACGAGCAGCGTCTGGCCCTGGGGACTAAACACGAAGAGCTGGTTGTGATGCCTGGTCTGGCCGGCGGGCACGTGCCGCGCGCCGGTGGCGACATAGACGCGATGGTCGCGGGCCGCCTGGCCCACCGCTGCGGCAGCCGCGTCGTACTCTTCCCGCGAATTGCCCGGGGGCGCCGCGAGGGCCCCTTCCGGGAATACGACCAACCGTGCGCCGGCCGCCGCCGCCTCGCCGGTCAAACGCGCGATCTTGTCGCGGTTCTCTGCCAGCGTGGGCTCCATCCCGAGTTGCACGACGGCGACTTTCAGCGATCGCGGCTCATCGGCCGCTCGTGCGGCAAGCAGCGGCACGAGCATCAAGACGCAAAGACTGAGAGGTTGTGAATGAATCCCGTAGCGGAACTCGCCAGAGTTCCGAATCCGCAGAACAACCTGAAGTCTGGCGACTTCAGCTACGAAAGATTCACAACCTCTGAGTGCCGCCATCAGCACTCCGCGCGACCTGGTTTGCATGGCTGACCTCTACTGTGATTGCAAGTCGAAATCGAATTTGGTCTTGTCCGCCGAGACCTCGGCCGTCAACTCGGAGTCCTGATGGTATTTTTTTGGGAGGCCTTCCATCAGCTCGTCGATCAACTGCTCCGGGTCCATGGGGTTGGGGATTTTCTTCCCCGTGCGCTTGTTCCAGTGGATTTTGATCTGGTACGTCGCGGTGGTGGGCCCGTTTTCCTCTGGAACGGAATAGATGCCATCCCTGATGGGCGCGCTGGCAACCCTTCCCGGTCCATCACCACCTCCTTTTGGCATGAAAGCAATGACTCCGATGTCCAACGGTTTGCCATCCACGGACACCTTACCGGAGACCGGGAACCGCTGTTCGCCTTCGTAGGTTTTGCCACACCCGGCCAGTCCCACGCTCAAGGATGCGATCCAAAGCCAGGAGAACGTTCTACTCATTGTTTTTTGCTTGGCCGTTTTTTTCTTGGCCTTGTCCTTAGTATTGGCCGATTGGTTGGGCGTCGTTTCGATGATACAGGTTTTGATAGACGAACCCGGGGCCGGTGATCTGGGAAATGGAGGCGTAGTTGGTGCTGGTGCACCCAGGCTGGGTGGGGTTGCCGGCAGGGTTGTTGTACGCCAGCGGGTTGGAGGCGATGGTCTGGCTGATAAAGCGGACCGAACCGTCGCAGAGAGTAAATTGGGCGCCGCCAGGGTGGTTGCTGGTCACGACATGGGCGTTGCAGCTATTGGTGGCGGTGCTGTATGGGCTGGAATAGACGTTGGCGTTGAAGTCGTCGCTGGGGTCCGTCGAGTTGATCGGGTAGTTGGGGTGGAAGCAGGTCGCCGCGTCCGAGTTGGCGACGGGTTTGCCCCACAGGACGCCTGCCGTCGAGCGGCGCTTGTCCTTGGGGTTTGTCCGCAGCGCCCGCTCCCCCAGCACCAGCGTGTTGGACGACCCGTCCGTCACGTCGGCCATGCGCAGGGGCATGGCCGAGGGAGGGCCGCCAAAGGTGCCATCCGATTTGTGCAGGATGTTCTGGTTGCAGAGATAATTGCTCTTGGTGTACCAATTGGCCGAATTGTTGCTGTTTCTGGGGTTCGTGTAGAACTGGTTGAGCACCAGGCCGCTATCGGATGGGCAAATGAACGTGGCGACCGGTTTCTGGAGCAGCGCCACGCCGTTGTAAAGAGTGTCGGGGCGGGGAAGCGACCCCAGGCACACGGGCCCGCCCGCCGCGCACGGCCTCGGCTGGTTGAAGTTGGGCCGGATGGCGTCGTAGAGCGGCTGCTGCTCAACGAAGGGGAGGATCATCGGACCCCAGTCCCAGGCATTTTGCGAGCCGTGGGCAGGGAAGGATTGCACCGGGAAGAATTGATACGTGTCGTGATAGTTGTGCAGCGCCAGGCCGAGCTGCTTCAGGTTGTTGGAGCACTGCGCGCGGCGGGCCGCTTCGCGGGCGGCCTGCACGGCGGGTAGGAGCAGCGCCACGAGCACTCCGATGATGGCAATGACCACGAGCAGCTCGACGAGCGTAAAGCCGCGGCGAGGCTGGCGATGAGCGGCGGACATGGCAGATCTCCCGAATGGCGGGCCGATGAATCCCTGGAATCCCGTGGGGGCGCTGGGAATAGTAGCGGTGACTATTCTTCGCTACAATCAAATTATTACGAAACATCATGAGGAAATTCCGAATGATCTCAGCCGATCCCCGCGCTGCCGACGACCTGGCTGTGGCCCAGCTGCGCTCGTTCTGCGTGGTTTACGAGCGGCAGAGCTTTTCCGCGGCCGCCCGGGAGATTGGCCTGGCGACACCGACCATTTGGGAGCAGGTCCGCTCGCTGGAACAGCGGTATCGCACGGTGCTCTTTACGCGGCGCGGACGCCGCATCGAGCCCACGCAGGCCGCCGCGGTGCTGTACGACTCGCTCCGGTCGCTGCTGGCGGGGCTCGATTCCACGTTCCATCTGGTCCGCGAGGAACAGGGGGACTACGCCCGCACCCTGACGATCGTCACGGGGGCGCGGATGATGCTCGAAGACCTCGCCCCGTCGCTGGCCCAGTTCCGCCGCCGCTTTCCGAGCGTTTGCCTCCGCCTCCTGCACCGCAACGCCACCGCCGCCGCCGAGGAGCTGGTGATCGCCGGCGAGGCCGACTTGGCCCTGACTCTCGAGCCCGGCCCCGGCGTGGCGAGCAAGGGGGTCACTCTCGAGCGGGCTTATCAGATCGATTACCTGGCCGTCTTCCCGCGCAAACATCCGCTGGCCCGTGAACGGTTGCTGCGGCTGGCCGATCTGATCAAATATCCGCTCATCGTCGGACACGCCGGCACGTTTGGGCGGCAATTGATCGAACAGGCCCTGCACCACGAAGGGCTCAGCGACCGGGCGCAGATCATCGCCGAGACCGACACCAGCGCCTTTA
>JAKEHX010000310.1 GCA_022614795.1 Planctomycetaceae bacterium
ACACGGGCGGCGACAAGATCGACCTGCGGATCGTCGGTGAGGAACAGTACGCCAAAAGCTCGCAAAGCCTGGCGTCGTTGCCGGTGGCCACGCCGACGGGCCAGCTCGTGCCGCTCGAAGCCGTCGCGAACGTGGCAATCGCCAGCGGCCCCGAACAGATCAACCACCGCACGCGGCAACGGGCAATTACGCTTCAGGTGACGCCGCCGGCCAATATTCCGCTCGAAGCGGCGATGAACGCGATCCAGAAAGAGGTAATCGAGAAAATGCAGGCCAGCGGGCAGCTCGAAGGCGGCTACGGCATCACGCTCGCAGGAACGGCCGACAAGCTGCGGAGCACATGGGAATCGCTCTGGAGGAACCTGGTCCTGGCGGTGGTGATTACTTATCTCTTGATGGCGGCCACGTTTGAATCGTGGGTTTATCCGTTCGTCGTCATCATGACGGTTCCCATCGGTGCGGTAGGCGGTCTGGCCGGCTTGTGGCTCTTGAACCTGTGGACGCCGCAGACCCTCGACGTTTTGACGATGCTGGGCTTTATCATGCTCGTCGGCACAGTCGTGAATAACCCGATTCTAATCGTCGAGCAGTCGCTGATTCACCTGCACGACGACGGTATGCCGGTCGGCCAGGCGGTGATTGAAAGCGTCCGCACGCGCATCCGGCCGATCTTCATGACGACGCTGGGGGGCCTGGTGGGCCTGTTGCCGCTGGTCCTTGCTCCGGGGGCAGGAAGCGAGCTCTACCGCGGCATTGGCGCCGTGCTGCTTGGGGGGCTGTTGGTTTCGACGGTCGTGACGCTGGTGTTCGTGCCGTGCCTATTGAGCCTGATGATGGAGTTCCGCGAGTGGTTGTTGTCGACGGTGTTCGGCCGGCGACGTACAGTTCTGGATGCGGTTCCGGAAGCACAGCTTGTGGAAGAACCGGACACGGAGGAAATGGAGGAGATCGCCGTCGAGGCGAAGCGGGCGCGGCTGTAGTCTGGAGCCGAACTTGCCAGAGTTCGGGTGCCGGGGAAATTCACCCGAATTCTGTTGAATTCGGCTACCTAAGTGCACCTACTTACGTGCCAGGGCCCTGCACTTGCGAAAACATCGCCGCGATCACTTCTTCCAGCGGCGGGTCTTCGACGATCACGTCTTCCACTGCGTGCTGGGCCAGGATCGCTGCCAGGGCCTTCGCTACCTGCGCCCGCTCTATCCGCAGCTTCACCTTGGGCGGCTCGACCGAGACGACGTTGCCGTAGCGGGCGAATTCACCGGTCGGCTGCCCGTCGGCAAGCTGAAGCGTCACCAGTTTTTGCCCGCTGAATTGATCGACGATGCCGCTGAGCGAGCCGTCGTACTTGATTTGCCCCTGGGCAATGATCACGACGCGGCGGCAGAGGGCCGCGACGTCCTTCATGTAATGGCTGGTGAGGAGCACCGTAATCTGCCGTTGCTCCTGATAGGTCTTTAGGAACTGCTGGATGCGGTGCTGGGCCACGACGTCCAGCCCGATCGTCGGCTCGTCGAGGAACAGCACCTCGGGCGAATGCAACAGGGCCGCGGTCAGCTCCATTTTCATCCGCTCGCCCAGCGACAGCTCGCGCACCGGCTGGCGGAGCAACTGGCCGATGTCGAGCAGCTCGGTCAGCTCGTCGAGCGTCGCCTGATAGGCCGCCGGCTCGATGCGATAGATCTGCTGATGCAGCCGGAACGATTCGAGTGCGGGCAGATCCCACCAGAGCTGGTTCTTCTGGCCCATCACGAGTGCGAACCGGCGGCGATAGGCGATCTCGCGTTTCCAAGGGACGTGCCCCATCACGCGGGCCGTGCCGCCCGAGGGATAGATGACGCCCGACAGCAGCTTGAGCGTGGTCGTTTTGCCCGCGCCGTTGGGGCCCAGAAACGCGACGAACTCCCCTTTCTTCACATTCAGGCTGATGTCGCGAACGGCCTTGACCTCGCGATACTCGCGGCGAAAAAGGCCCCGCACGCTGGCCCACAATCCCTCTTGTTTCTGATAGACGCGATACGACTTGCTGAGGTGCTCGATCTCAATGACGGACATGCGCCCATTTTACGAACGGTTGCTGGTCGCGGGCAGGGCTGGCGGAATGACGAATGTCGAAAACTAAATGACGAATCAATGACGAGTGTTGGAAATGTCGAATGATGGGCCAAGCCACTGGTCATTTGGAAATTCGACATTGATTCGTCATTTGAATTTCGACATTCGTCATTCACCATCGAAGCGGCCAACCAGATATACTGCGCACCTCGGAAGTGCCTGCTTGCCTGGTGGCGGCCACGGTCTTCAAAACCGCTGAGCCGGGCGTTAACCGTTCGGCTGGTGGGTTCGATTCCCATGCACTTCCGCTTCGCGGGAATTGCGGTCGCTCAAGAATTTGGAAAATTTTTTCGCCCGAGGCATCGCGCCGCAAGTGTTTTTGCATTAACGACTTACGTCGCAACTTCAGCGGCTGCTCCAAGCCAGATTACCCATCTTACGACCAGACTAGTCACGCCCGTCGCGACAATTTGTGGCATGGCCGGGCAGTTGACAACGCCAGTGAACGACTCCCATACTAATCGCTTGTTCACAGACGGTTATCGCGCAGCCCGCCGCCAGAAACACTGTGCTGCTTGTTGCCAAAACTCATCCACCCCATAACGGAGTTTGATTCATGTCTGCGACTGCCGAAAAATCCAACGAGAAGAGCAACCACCGCATGGCCAAGAAGGAAAAGAACCGCTCGGCTGACGACGGCAAATCAGCCGCGCACGCGCTGATCGAGCAAAACGGCGTCCTCAAATCGACGCTTCAGCAGATCGAGAAGCAGTTCGGCGAAGGCTCGATCATGCCGCTGGGAGGCGACCGCACGCTCGCCATTTCCGGCATTCCGACCGGCAGCCTGTCGCTCGACGTGGCTCTCGGCGGCCAGGGCATTCCCCGCGGCCGGATCATCGAAATCTTCGGCCCCGAATCGAGCGGCAAGACGACGCTCGCCCTGCACGTCGCCGCTCAGGCTCAAAAGGCTGGCGGCATCGCGGCCATTATCGACGCCGAGCACGCGTTCGATCCAACCTGGGGCAAGAAGCTGGGCGTGCAGCTTGAAACGCTGCTCGTCAGCCAGCCAAACAACGGCGAAGAGGCAATGCAGATCACCGAGATGCTGGTGAAGAGCAACGCGGTCGATGTGATCATCATCGACTCGGTTGCCGCTCTCGTGCCGCGGCAGGAGCTTGAAGGCGAGATCGGCGACACGCACGTCGGCCTCCAAGCCCGCTTGATGAGCCAATCGATGCGCAAGCTCACCGGCGCGATCGCCAAGAGCAAGACTTCCGTGATCTTCATCAACCAGATTCGCGAGAAGATCGGTGTCAGCTATGGCAGCCCCGAGACAACTCCCGGCGGCCGGGCTCTGAAGTTCTATTCGTCCTGCCGCATCGACGTTCGCCGCATCGCCCAGCTCAAGGACGGCGAAGATGTCGTCGGCCAGCGGGTGCGGGCGAAGGTGGTGAAGAACAAGGTCGCCCCGCCGTTCCGCATGGCCGAGTTCGACATGATGCACACCTGCGGCATCAGCTACGAAGGGGACATCATCGATCTGGCCCTGGCCCAGAAGATCATCGCCCGCAGCGGGGCCTGGTTCAAATACGGCGAGACCTACCTGGGGCAGGGAAAAGAGAAGGCCCGCGCCTTCCTCAAGGACAACCCCGACGTTTGCGCCCAGCTGCGCGACAAGGTTCTGGAGTCCGGCACACTAGGTGCAGGTGTTGCGGTCGAGGCGGAGGCGAGCGAAGAATAGAAATGGGGCAGGTTGCTAACCTGCCATACAAAAGTGGGGCAGGCTTCCAGCCTGCCAGGCAGGAGCAACTCCCAGTGAACGCTTGGGTCTGGAGTCCCACAGCCGCTATCGCAGTTTGCCTCGGTGCGCTGGCACTGCCGCCGGCGCTGACGGCCCAGGATCGCGCGCCGACCGGCCTTGAAGCAGCTGCCGCGCTGGAGCAAGTTGTCATCGAGGCGATTGCCAAGGCCGAAAAATCGGTCGTCGCAATCGCCCGTGTCCGCAAAGAGCGGCCGGAACTTTCGCGCGGCGACGACGAGCCCCGCTTGCCGCCGCGCTTGCCTGAGATTTCCGATCCCACCGATCCCGACTTTGTTCCCAGCGAATTCGGCACGGGCGTGGTGATCGACGCCAAGGGGCTGATCGTTACGAACTATCACGTGCTCGGCGATACGAAGTCGGCCGATTTCTATGTCTGGCTGGCCCGCAAGCCCTACCCGGCGAAGGTGAAGGCCGCTGATCCGTGGCTCGATCTGGCCGTACTGCAAATCGAGGCTGAGGGTCTGACGCCGATGCCTTTGGGCAATGCTCGCGACTTGAAAAAGGGGCAGTTCGTCATTGCCCTGGGAAATCCTTATGCAATTGCGCGGGACGGCCAGCCGAGCGCGACCTGGGGACTGGTGTCGAATCTCTCCCGCAAGGCCCCCTCGCCGCGGACGGACACGCGGCCCAGCGAGCGCGGCGAGACACTTCATCACTGGGGCACGCTCATTCAGACCGACGCCAGGCTGGAACTCGGTTCCAGCGGCGGGGCCTTGCTCAATCTCAAAGGCGAAATGGTCGGTCTGACGACCTCGCTGGCCGCGCTGGCCGGCTACGAGAAGTCGGGCGGCTTCGCGTATCCCGTGGATGACGATTTTCGCAAGGCCATCGACCAGCTCAAGATCGGCCGGCTGCCGGAGTATGGATTTCTCGGCGTGGCCCCGCGCTTGCTCGCCGAGAATGAGCGGCGTGCCGGACGCATTGGAGCGGTTGTGGAGGACGTCGTTCCCGCCACCCCCGCGGCGAAGGCCGGCCTGAAGGTTGGCGATCTGATTACGCACATTGACTCCCAGCCGGTCATCGACAAAGTGGACCTGATTCGCCAATTGAGCGGCAAACCAGCCGAGACGCTCGTAACAATCGCCTATGAGCGCGGTGGTTCAGTTGCCAAGCGCAGCGAAGTGAAGGTTACGCTCTCGAAGAAACAGCCGGAGGTGGGCAGGCCAGGCCTCGCCGAGATCGTCGATCCGGGTTGGCGCGGCATGCGCGTCGAATATGCCACTGCCGCCCCGCTCTTCCGCGAGCAGTGCCGCGACTTGGACAAGGCTGGCTGCGTGGGCGTAATCGAAGTCGATCGCGACAGCCCCGCCTGGAAAGCCGGTTTTCGGCCCGGCGACTTCG
Source organism: Planctomycetaceae bacterium (assembly GCA_022614795.1). Taxonomy (GTDB): domain Bacteria; phylum Planctomycetota; class Planctomycetia; order Pirellulales; family Pirellulaceae; genus CAYLLN01. The sequence continues at coordinate 5,216 of JAKEHX010000310.1, forward strand.
TGAGCCACGTCGGACCAATGCGCGTAAGCACGCCGCGCGAGTTTTATGAAGCGGTGGGCAAGGAAAGCGGCGACGTCAAGCTGAAGCTCACAGCTATCGAACCAGCCAAAGCCAGCCGGACTGTGCCGGCTCCGTAGGATAAGCGTCTGGCTTGTCCCGTTTTTGAGAGAAAGGACAACCGAGACGGTCGTCCTGCTGCCGCGAACCGCGGCCCGCTGAAGCGCCTCTTGCCTAATCTGGCCGGTTTTTCGGCCCTCTGCTACGATCACATTTTGGCCGGACGGAACCGACTTTCCCGCTTGATGGCAATTCATGAAAACCGACGAAATCCGCGAAAAATACCTCGCTTTCTTTCAATCGAAGGGGCATACCCGACGGCCGAGCGATGTGCTGGTTCCCCGCTGGGACCCTTCGGTCCTGTTCACGCCCGCGGGCATGAACCCGTTCAAGGACCATTTCCTCGGCAAGGTGAAGCTCGAATTCACGCGGGCCACGACCTGCCAGAAATGCCTGCGGACCGGCGACATCGAGAACGTGGGCCGCACGGCCTATCACCACACGTTCTTCGAGATGCTGGGCAACTTCAGCTTCGGCGACTATTTCAAAAGGGATGCCATTCGCTGGGCGTGGGAACTGCTGACCGACAAGAAGTGGTTCGGCCTCAATCCAGATCAGCTCAGCGTTACCGTCTATCTCGACGACGACGAAGCGGCTGTCATCTGGCAGAGCGATATCGGCCTGCCCGCCGGCCGCATCGAGCGGATGGGCGAAGACGACAACTTCTGGCCGGCAGGCGCTCCCAGCAAGGGGCCCGACGGCGTCTGCGGGCCGTGCAGCGAGATCTATTTCCATCCAGCCAGCGGCAAGCCGGTCGAGATTTGGAACCTGGTATTCACGCAGTTCAACCGGGTTGGCGATCCGCCGAACAACCTGCGCCCGCTGCCCAGCAAGAATATTGATACCGGCATGGGCCTGGAGCGGATGGCCGCCGTGATGCAGGGAGTCGATACCAACTATCACATCGACATTCTCCGCCCGCTCGTCGAAGCAGCCGGCGAGGTTTGCGGCATCAAGTACGATCCAGCGGACGATAGCGGCCGCAGGCTACGGCGGATTGCCGACCACGTGCGGGCCTGCACGTTTGCCGTCCACGAGAACGTGCTGCCGGGACCAAAGGAGGAACGCTACGTAATTCGAAAACTTTTGCGCCGTGCAGCTCTGGATGGATTTCAGCTCGGACGACGGGAGCCGTTTCTTGCTGAACTCGTGCCAGTGGTGGCCGCAATGATGCGCCAACCGTATCCGGAATTGAAAGACACCGCCGAGCGAGTGGGCAAGTCCATTGAGACTGACGAACGGCAGTTCCTGGCAACCTTGGAAGCTAATCTGCCGAGAGTCACCAAGCTCGTTCAGGAGACAAAGTCTAGTGGGAGAGTTGTCGTCAGCGGAAAGGCTGCATTCCAGCTATACGACACGTACGGAGTACCGCCGGAACTCGTGGAGTCAATCGCAGTCGATGCGGGCCTGACGCTCGATTGGAAGGCGTTCGAGGATGAGGTCAAGGCCAAAAAACCGGACATGCCGCCGACTGGACCGCTTTTTCAAGAGGGGGCACTCGAACGCTTGAAGTCCGTTCTTAAGCAAACCGAGTTTCTCGGATACGAGACAACGGAATCAGCTGCAGAAATCAAGGGCATTGTCTCGAACAACACCCTTCCCGAGTCGCTCTCTGCGGGCGACGATCAGTTGGTTCAAGTCGTCTTGGACCGCTCGCCGTTCTATGGCGAGTCCGGCGGTCAAGTTGGTGACACTGGTTTCATTACAGGCGACGAGTTTGAGTTTCACGTCACCGACACGCAGAAGAGCGGCGATTTGATCGTCCACTCGGGCCACCTGATCCGTGGCACGATGAAGGCCGGGGCCAAGGTGACCGCGCGCGTCGATTCCGACCGCCGCCAGGGCATTCGCCGCGCACACTCAGCCACGCACATCCTGCATTACGCCTTGCAGCGGACGCTCGGCAAGGAGGCCCACCAGATGGGCTCCAAGGTCGAGGAGGATTGGCTGCGGTTCGACTTCGGTAATCCCGCGCCGGTCGAGAGCGAGCAACTGGCTAGAATCGAGCGCAATGTCGCCGAGAAAGTCGCTGCCGGCGAGCCCATTGGCTGGAAGTTCGTGCCGCTGGCGGAAGCCCGCGCCGCCGGGGCGATGATGCTCTTTGGCGAGAAGTATCCTGATCCGGCCCGCATGGTGAGCATGGGGAGCTTCAGCCGCGAATTGTGCGGCGGCACGCACCTGGAAAACACGCGCAACGTGGGGGCACTGGAGATCATCGGCGAGGAAGGGGTCGCTGCCGGGACGCGGCGAATTATCGCGCTGACCGGTGCCAAAGCTCAGGAGCACATTTCCAAGACGCAGGCGGCCCTTGCGGAATTGGCCCTGAAGCTGGGCGTGGGATTGCCCGACGTGCCTGCCGCGGCGAAGCGCCTGGCGCAGCATGTGCGCGACCTGAAGAAGGCGCTCGCCGGCGGCGGCAAGACGCCCGACGATCCGCCGCCGGTTGTGAAGCTGCCGACGGATCAGCGGCCCGACGCGGCCCAGATCAAGACGGCCCTGCGAGATGCCGCCCGCGCTTTGAATGTCGCACCCTTCGACGCTCCAGCTCGCGTGACTGCCATGCTGGCCGAGGTGGACGAGCTGAAACGGCAATTGGCCAACCGCGCCGCCTCGGGTGCGCTGTCGGCCGATACGCTGCTGGCCGGGGCGGAGCAAGTCGCCGGCACGACGGTCATCGTCGCCGAGGCGCCGCGGGCCAATGCCAACCTGATGCGGCAGCTCATCGACCAGATTCGCAAGAAAACAAGTCCCAGCGCCGTCTTTCTGGCCACGACTGAAGGGACCGACAAGGTCGTCCTGGTCGCGGGCGTGTCGCGCGACCTGGTGGACCGCGGAGTCAGCGCCGGCAACTGGGTCCGGGATGTGGCACCCGTCGTGGGCGGCGGCGGCGGCGGCAAGGCCGATCTGGCTCAGGCCGGCGGTAAAGACGCTGCGAAGCTGCCCGAGGCACTCGCCAAGGCCCGCGAAGTCGCGCGGGCGATGCTCGGGGCGTAGCCATCAGTCAAAAAACGGAAACAGCTTCCGGACCTCGTCGGGCGAGGGCCGGCGGCCGTATTCGCAAATCTCGAATGTCTCGGCGTATTTGACCGCCTTGCCACGCGCCTCGCCGTACCACTGGGCGAGGGCAGCCCGGCCGCGGGTCGCTTCGCGGCCCTGGCGGTCGGTCCACAGGTTCTTGAGATAGGCCCGGCGGCCGGCGTCGTCGCTGGCGGGCGGAATCCGGCGGACGAACTCCTCGCTGCCGCTGGCCCCGCCTTCATAGATTTGCGAGGTCAGTTCGTGAATCGCGTCCAGCTTCTGCTCGAAGACGTCGTCCACCGACACGGCGATGTCGGGCTGGAAAGGATAGGGCCTTTGAAAGTTGTCGCTGGAGAAGAGGAAGACCGGATTTTTCGTGAGGTGCGGCGTGTCGGGACAGATGAACGGCACCGTGACCATGAAGGCCGCGTCCTGCACCAGCACGCCGACGTAACGGTGGTCGGGGTGATAATCCCAGGGCCGGTGCGAGATAACGATGTCGGCCTTCCACTCGCGGATGAGCCGCGTGATCGCGCGGCGGTTTTCGAGCGACGGCACGAGTTCGCCGTCGTGGATGTCGAGCACCTGCGAGTGGACGCCCAGCTTCTTGGCGACGGCCGCCGACTCCGCTGTCCGCCGCTTGGCCAGCGGCCCGCCGGCCATCTGCCAGTGTCCGATATCGCCGTTGGTCACGCTGACGAGCTTCACGTGATGGCCGAGTTTGGCCCATTTGGCCCCGGTGCCGCCCGCTTTGTACTCGGCATCGTCGGGATGCGCCCCAAACACAATGATCCGCAGCTTGCCGTCGTCAGGGGGCGGATCGGCAGCGAGAGTCGCAGAGATGGGCAGTGCCGCAATCAGCATCGCGATTCCAAAG
>JAKEHX010000311.1 GCA_022614795.1 Planctomycetaceae bacterium
ATCTTTCGTAGCTGAAGTCGCCAGACTTCAGGTTTTTCCGCGGATTCGGAACTCTGGCGAGTTCCGCTACGGGATTCATTCACAACCTCTGAGTACTGAGTGCTGAGCGATCCTGACCTCTCACCTCTGACCTCCGACCCCCATGTCCAACCAATTCGCCCCATTCGAACAGAAGCCCCCTCCGTACTATGCCGAGCCGCCCCGCTCGTCGGGCAGCGGGTGCGGCCTGGGGCTATTGATCGGTTGCCTGGGAACGCTGGTCGTATTCGTGCTGCTCTGCGCGGGGACCGTGTGGTATGTGCAGCGGAACGCGGGGAAATGGATGGCGAGTGTGGTTCGGGAAATGATCGTCTCGGCGGTCAATGCGTCGGAGATTCCCGCCGGCGAAAAGACCGAGGTGATCGCCCAGATCGACCGGGTCGTCGCGGCCTATAAGGAAGGCAAGGTCAAGCCCGAGGATCTCGAGCCGATGATGATGAAGCTGGAGAAGTCGCCCGCTTTTTTGCTGATGGAGGCGTGGGGTCTGGAGAAGGCGTACGTCGAACCTTCGGGCCTGCCGGCGGATGAGAAGGAACAGGGACGCCGCACGATCGATCGCGCGCTGCGCGGCCTCTGCGAGCAGAAGATCACGCAGCAAGAGTTTATGGGCGTGGTGCCGCAGCGAAACGTGGATGTAGACGTCGATTTGAATGACAACGGTAAGGCCGTCTTCAAACAGGGGAAAAACGCGCAGAATCAGCTCACCGACGAGGAGGTCCGCAAGATGCTCGCGGATCTGAAGAAGCTGGCCGACGACGCCGGCATCCCCGACGAGCCGTTTGAAATCGATATCGGCGATGAAGTGAAGAAGCTGGTGGATGAGATGTTGGCCGGTAAGCCGCAGGACCGGCACGATCGCTAGCGGCGACAGCATCGGTGCGCTCGCCCTGGATATGGCGGCAAATTCTTGCACACCCGCGGCCAATGTCCCGCGCTTGACCTAGGTTTGCTCGCCCTTTTTGGCCGCAGGATGCACTGTCAATTCAAGCCGCCGTCGGGAGTCGCCCCATGTCCTCTGGTCTCTACACGCAGCCGCAGTATCAGCCGCCCCAGTATCCTTCAGCCCCGCAGCCGTATTCCTCGCCGCCCCAAAGCGGCAACAACTGGATCCTTAGCTTGTTCCTGGTGGGCGGCGGCGTGCTGCTGCTCGTCAGCGTGCTGATCGTCGGCGCGGTGTGGTATGCCGTCTCCAGCCTGGAAGGTTGGGCCGTCGGCTTTGGCCGTGAGGTGCTGGTCGCCGTCGTCGACGAGTCGGATATTCCGCCGGCCGAGAAGCGGGAGGTCGTGGCCCAGATCGACCGCGTCGTGGATGCCTACAAGAAGAAGGAGATCGACCAGGACGATCTCGATCGCTTGCTCACGGGACTCGACGATTCGGCGGTGATGACCTACATCTCGTACTACGGCTTGCAGGACTATTATCTCGAGGACACGACCTTGCCAGAGGCCGAGCAAGCGGAGCTGCAACTGGCGTGGCGGCGGGCCACGTACGGCATGTTCACGGACAAGATCAGCATCGACGACTTCTACGACGCACTGCCGTTCGACGACCACTTCGAGGGGGCGACGGAGAAAGAGGCCAACGAGCTGATGAGCAAGTGGACGGCCCGAATGAAGAAACTGGCCGACAAGGCGGGCATCCCTGACGATCCGCCGGCGGTGGATATCGGCGACGAAACCAAGAAGCTCGTGGATGAGCTGCTGGCGAAGTAGCCTCGCGTCGGCCTGGCTGGGCTGTGTTGACGGGGCTGTACTGACTGGGCTGTATTGACCCAGCGAACCTTCCGCCGCAAACTCAGGTCTGGGGTATATCCCGCAGAAGTGGCGGAATTGGCCGACGCGCTGTAGTTAGGATCTACTCCAATCCAACTGCAATGAGAATCCAATGCGAAGGCTGCCCGCGCCAATAAGAAACAGCCGCAGAGTAGGAGTGCTCTCGGTCGATATGACCGAAGCACCCAACGGCTTCGACAAATCTGCTTGCGCATAGGCGCCCGCATGAAGTTGCAGCAGCAACGGGAGTCACGAGCGCAGACCAATAGGCGTTGTGGCTTAGTTGTGTCTTAAGGTTGGACTTTGACCGCGGCTACATCCTTCCGCGGTGGCGCGCCGAACATCCGTCGATATTCGCGACTGAACTGGGAGGGGCTTTCGTACCCGACGCGATAGGCAGCATCGGCAGCATCGAGCGACTCGCCCAGTAGTAGCCGACGAGCTTCTTGGAGTCGAAGCTGCTTTTGATACTGCAGCGGACTGATCGCGGTAATGCTCTTGAAATGCTGGTGCAGCGAGGATGGACTCAATCCCACCCGCTTAGCAAGTGCTTCAACACTGAACGATTCGGCAAAGTGGGACTTGAGCCACTGGATCGCCTGAGAGATGCGGTACGCGGGAGCTCCAGCGGATGCGATCTGACGGAGCCGAGCCCCTTGCGGGCCGATGAGCAAACGGTATGTGATCTCCCGCAGGATGAGCGGGGCTAATGGTCGAATGTCCCGCGGCGAATCTAGCAGTGCCACGAGTCGCTCAACCGCGTCCAGCAAGTGAACGTCGAGCGGAGCCACGGCAAGTCCGCGCTTTGAATCCGGCGCCGATGAAGTGATCGGTGTTTCCGCCAACAACTCTCCAACGACCGCCAGGTCCAGCGCGACGCGAACTGCCAAACAAGGCCGCTTGGGCGACGCTTCGATGACTCGGGAGGTTGCAGGAAGGTCTACAGAAACAAGCAATGAACGGGAATGATCGTAGCGAAACGCCTCTCCTCCAACGACCACTTCTTTGGCTCCTTGGACGACCATGCACAGGGACGGCTCGTAAACCGTGGCGTCATGCTCAGTGGAAAATGACGACCGGTAGAGCGCCAGTCCAGGCACTGGAGAATCGTAGGTGCCATCGCTTTCGATGTGGCGTTCCACGGTCGATGCCAAGTGGATCGATTTCAACCAACTATCCTCCGATAGGCCAACGTGTCGCCCAATTCTACGCTCGCACCCGCCCGTGGTCAGCACAACGCCGCCCAACTCGTGGAGGATTAGGCAATCTCGCCGGAGCATCGTTCTACCGCAATTTCGGCGACCACCCCTAAGATTTCCTTGGAAGGGGACGCTCGGCACACGTCCGCCAGTTCCGACTGGTAGCCGGCAAGGCACCGGCGCGAGACTTGCGGCCCTTTTCAGACATTCCAGGAGAAAATCGATGAACGAGAACATTTCGGGAAAGGTGGTCGTGATCACCGGTGCCAGCAGCGGCCTGGGCGCAGCTACGGCCCGGCTTCTTTCCAAGCAGGGTGCCACCGTTCTGCTGGGAGCGAGACGGGCCGATCGCATTGATGCCTTGGCCAGCGAACTGACTAGCGCTGGTGGAAAGGCGATATCCATCGCGACCGACGTGAGGGATCGCGAGCAGATAAAGCGACTCGTCGATACGGCAGTCAAGTCGTTCGGGCGGATCGACGTGATGCTCAATAATGCCGGCGTCATGCCGCTCGCGCCACTGGAACGGCTCAAAACCGACGAGTGGGACAAGATGATCGACGTGAACCTGAAGGGCGTGCTCAACGGGATCGCCGCAGCTCTTCCGTACATGAAGGAGCAGAAAAGCGGTCATTTCATCAATGTGTCGTCGGTCTACGGTCACAAGCTGGGTCCCGACGCCACCGTGTACTGTGCGACAAAGTTTGCCGTTCGTGCCCTGTCGGAAGGCCTGCGCCAGGAAGTGAAGCCCTACAACATTCGCACCACAGTGATCTCTCCTGGAGCCGTTGCGACCGAACTCCTTGAGCACATCAGCGAAAAGACGATCCAGGCCCAAACCAAGGAGTTCACGAGCAGAATCGCCGTCCCGGCCGAGACCTTTGCCCGCATGGTTGCCTTTGCGATCAACGAACCGGCCGATGTTGATGTGAACGAGATTCTGTTCCGACCAACCGCACAACCCGTCTGATCAACGCGACTGGAGAAGCTATGGCGAAATCACATCTGATCGTTGTGCTTGTCGCGGTCATGCTGATGGGAATTGCTGCCTGCGACAAGAGTGTCCCGGCTCAAAACATAAACTCTGCGAAACCCGCGGTCAGCATTGCTCCGCCTAACAAGGAGACTAATGGGAACATGAGAATCAAAATCGGCTCCAAGACCTTCACGGCCACGCTTGCGGACACTCCGGCCGCAACCGAGCTCAAGGCGAAGCTTCCCTTGACGCTGAAAATGAGCGAACTAAACGGCAACGAGAAACATGGTTCGTTGTCCGATCCGCTTCCTAAAAAGGAGGAAAGGCCCGGAACGATCCAAAAGGGCGATCTCATGCTTTGGCAGGACGACACGCTGGTGGTCTTCTACAAAACGTTTAAGACATCGTACAGCTACACGCGACTCGGACGGATTAATGATGCATGCGGGCTCGACGCGGCGGTCGGTTCAGGAGACGTAACAGTTACGTTCGAGCTAGAAAAATAGGAGTAATGACATGCGATATCACAACAACGATGCCGGCCAGGAACGCAACCCCGCACTTCTGAGTCGACGTGAGGTCTTGGCGGTGGGCGCGGGAGTGGCAGCCGGCCACCTAATCGCGGGCGCGACAGTTGAAGCTCAGTCTCCGGAACCTAAGAAAGGAAAGGACAAAATGAAAACCCGAAAGCTCGGCAGCCTGGAAGTCTCGGAACTTGGCTTCGGCAACATGGGACTCAGCGGCGGCCACTACGGACCGGGCGTGGATCGGCCCCAGGGCATCCGTGTGATTCGCGATGCCCACGAGCGAGGCGTCACGTTTTTCGACACTGCGGAAGTCTACGGTCCCTACGTCAACGAGGAACTGGTCGGCGAGGCCCTCGCGCCGGTTCGCGACAAGGTCGCCATCGCCACCAAGTTCGGGTTCAAGATCGACGGCACGAACGGGTTGGACAGCCGGCCAGAGCGTATCGGGAAGGTAGTCGAGAAATCGTTGAAGCGTCTCAAGACCGACCGCATCGATCTCTATTACCAGCACCGGGTCGATCTCACCGTGCCGATCGAAGACGTGGCTGGCACGGTCATGGACCTGATCAAGGCCGGAAAGGTCCTGCACTTCGGCCTTTCGGAGCCAAGCGCAAAGACCATTCGCCGCGCGCACGCCATTCAGCCGGTCGCCGCAATCCAGACCGAATACTCGCTCATCGAACGGAGCGTGGAACACAACGGCGTCCTTCAAACATGTGAAGAGCTTGGCATCGGCTTTGTTCCCTGGGGGCCGCTGGGGCAAGGCTTCCTGCCGGGGACAATGAATGTGGACGTACAGTCCTCGATGGACCCGAAGAACGATCTGCGGGCGACGTTCCCGCGCTTCTCGCCCATGGTCATGAAGAACAACCAGCCGATCATCGAGTTCCTGACAAAGTTCGGGACGAAGAAAGGAGGCGCTACGCCTGCCCAGATCGCGTTGGCCTGGTTGATGGTTCAGAAGCCGTGGATTGTTCCAATCCCCGGCACGACCAACACGGATCACCTGCGCGAGAACATGGGCGCGGTCAACGTTCAACTCACGCCTGCAGACCTTCGCGAGATCGAGATGGGTTTCTCCCGGATCGAGATCTATGGCGGCCGCATGGATGCGAGGCAGATGGCGCAGATTGGTCAAGATTGACACGGCGAGTCGCCAACACGTGGAGTACGTTTGATGACACGAACCGCGCTTATAACCGGTGCCAATCGCGGAATTGGGCTTGAAATAGCCAGCCAACTCGCTCGGCGTGGCTTTCACGTCGTCATAGCCGCGCGAGACGAAGCCAGCAGTGGTCAGGCGGTTACGCAAATCCGGGCATCTGGAGGTCGCGCAACGTTTCTCTCGCTCGACGTGAGTGATTCCCACAGCATTCGCGAGGCTGCCAGCGAATTCGGGAGTATTTCTGACCGCCTGGATGTGCTAATCAATAACGCGGGCATTTACACCGACAAAGAAGTGACCATCGCGACAGTTCCGCGCGAGTTGCTTGTCCGGACGTTTCAGACAAATTCCTTCGGCCCGCTGGAGGTCACTCAGGCGTTTCTGCCTTATCTACGCCGTGCCGGAACTTCGCGGATCATCAACGTGTCGAGTGGTTACGGGCAACTGGACAGAATGTCGTCCGACGCCCCTAGCTACTCCTTGTCGAAGCTGACTCTGAACGGAGTGACGATCATGCTTGCCGATGCGCTCCGAGCTGATGGGATCGCCGTCAACTCGATGTGTCCCGGCTGGGTGCGCACCGATATGGGCGGGCCTGGTGCGACGCGCTCAGTCGAGGAAGGAGCTGACACCGCTGTTTGGCTTGCCGACGAGGCCCCGCACGACATGACTGGGACAATGTACCGTGACCGACTAGAGATCCCGTGGTGACCCCTTTTCGACATAGCATGATCCGGCCGAGTCGTATTGTCATTCGCTTCGGTCCGACACTACCAGTTCTTTCAGCCTACCGACATTCGCGGAAAACACTGGCACAAAAGACGCGTCTTGATAAAATGCCCAGATCGGCCCTCTTGGCGGAATTGGCAGACGCGACAGACTTAGGATCTGTTGTCGAAAGACGTATCGGTTCAAATCCGGTAGAGGGCACTGGGGACAAACTGGGGACGGCGTGGGCAACGCAACCGCCCCGCCCTATCCGCGTGAACCCAATGCGTTGGAGAGGTAACCCGTTATCCGGGGAGGACTTGGCAACGCGAAACCGATCCTAGAGCAATCTTTCCCCAACACGCGGGAGTGTGACTTAGGATCCAGTGGGGCAACCCGTGCAGGTTCAAATCCTGTCTCTCGCATTAGCAAGGACTTACGTCGATTCGGCGTGAGTCCCTTTTTCGTGGATCGCTGCCCACCGCCCACAAATCGCCCACACTCGGGGATGGTCTGGAACGGTGATGGGTCTCGGCAGGCTTATCGGATCGATGCGGTAGGTCGACCGCAGTCCCCTTTCCGTCTTGGAGCCCCCATGTCGGCAGGCATTCAGATTCGAGACGGCAGCTGGCATCTTCGATTCCGCTAATCGCCAGGAAAGATGGCACCTGACTCGGCCGAGGCCATCCGCAAGAGTGCTGAGGGCGTTCTGGAGTTGCTACGCGTCGGCCTGCGGTCGATGTCCCCCGAAGCGGACGTGGTAGATTATGTGGTCAGCGGCGGCACGCAATCCGCACCTAAGCCGCTGGCCATTCCCCCGAACACCATTGAGAGGGTCGGAGCGAACGGTAGAGCAAACAATTGGACTTTTCCTTTTTTCACTCCTTTTTTCAGCCCCAATGGGACCGACGCCGAATCTCTTGATTGCCCTGGATGACATTCTCGGAATCATCCTGGCAATCGGCGTCCTGGGCATCGTTCTGGCCGTTGACGTCCTGGGAGTCGTTCTGGCCGTCGGCGTCCTGGGAGTCGTTCTGGCCGTTGACGTCCTGGGAATCGTTCTGGCCGTCGGCGTCCTGGGAGTCATTCTGGGAGTTGGCATCCTGGGATTCGTTCTGGCCGCTTGCGTCCTTTGCATCTTTCTGGTCGCCGGTGGTCGGCGCTGCGGCGAACTCGCGACGAGTCGCGACTGGCGCTTTGGTGAACAGTTCGGGGCGAACTTGCCAGACCATGAACGTGGCCGAGCACGAGAGGCAGGTCAGGCCCAGGCAGCCGACGACCGTGGGAATCATGCACAACTGCACGAAATCGGCGACCACCGCGTTGCCTGGCTCGCTGCGCAAGAACAGAACGTACACTTCCTTGCCTAGCGGATACGTGCCGGTGGCCGCCGGGATGTCTGCCAATTTGTCAAACACCCCGCCCGGCGCAGAATAGCGGATAATCGGCGCACGGATGCTGCCCGAGCCGTAGCCGTAGCTCTGGTGGCCGACGACGATCCCTACCGTCCACTCACCGCGCGTGAGGTGGTTGAATTTCGGGATGAGGACGGCGGCACTGGCCAGCAGCAGGGCCACGCTTGCCAGCAGTGCGACCAGGCCATTCCCCTCCATGGCGCCCTGGCGTCTGATTATAGGCCCGCTGGCCTGGCTCAATTCCTCTTTCCATAGTTCGACGCCCTCAGCGTCGGCATCCATCACCGACTTTTTCCATGCTTCGTAAGATGATTTGCCAGCAGTGGACGATGATTCACACACTGTGGACGATGACTCACACACTGTGGACGATGACTCACACACTGTGGACGATGATTCACACGCTGTGGACATGGCGATCCTCCCGCAGAAGCTTAGCTTAAGCCTCAGCAAGGGCGGCGCGCGTCTCGCTGCGCCAATCCCTACGACCGTCATGAGCCGACTCACAGCCCAAGGGCCACGCTTGCATTTCGCCTCTGGTGGCCTGCTAGAATAATCGCCTGACCTCTGGGGCGATGAGAGTGCCTCCCCCAGTTCTATCTGCCCTGGAGCGACGCCATGCGAAGCATCTCCCTGCGCTTGCCGCTAATGATTTTCGCCATCGCCGGGCCAGGCCTGGGGGCGACCATCGGCTACGCCGCCGAGCCCCAGCTGCCTGAAGGATTCCGCGCCATCTTCAATGGACACGATCTGTCTGGCTGGCATGGCCTCAATCCGCACAGCGCCGTGAAATTGACGGGCGATGCGAAGGAGGCGAACCTCGCGCAACAGCGGGCCGATTTTTCGAAGTTTTGGACCGTCGCCAGCGGCGAGCTCGTCAACGACGGCCATGGCCCCTACGCGACGACCGACGAGGGGTTCGGCGACATTGAGCTATTGATCGACTACAAGACCGTGCCCAAAGCCGACAGCGGCATCTACCTCCGCGGCACGCCGCAGGTGCAAATCTGGGACTGGAACCAGGTTTTCGAACCCAAACGGCCCACGCGCAAGCCGTTTTTGGGTTCCGGAGGCCTGTTCAACAACACGCCGGGCACAGCCGGACGCGATCCGCTGGTGCTGGCCGACCGGCCGTTTGGCGAGTGGAACCAGTTCCGCATCCGCCAGATCGGCGACCGCACCTGGGTCTGGCTGAACGACAAGCTCGTCGTGGATTGCGCCGCGATGGAAAATTTCTGGGACCGCAGCCAGCCGCTGCCGGCCAAAGGACCGATCATGCTCCAGACGCACGGCGGCGAAATCCGCTGGCGAAATATCTTCGTCCGCGAGATCGGCGCTGAGATGGCCACGAAAATCCTGACCGTGGCTGAGGCGGAAACGAAAGCGGACCTGGCCGCGGCCCTCACTTTGCATGCCTCGTTCGACAAGCACCTGGAGGCGGACTTCGCACGCGGCGACAAAAAGTGCTACGTCGTGCAGGGAAAGGACCTGGCAGCGGCGGTACCGACGAACGAAGTGCGCCTCGCGCCCGACGCCGGCCGGTTTGGCGGCGGGCTGCACTTCACAAAGAAGAACAACTTCCGCCCGGCTTTCAAGGACGCGGGCGTGCTCGGCTACAACGACAAAAACTGGAGCGCGACCGTTTCGGTCTGGCTGCGGCTGGATCCCGACAAGGATCTGGAGCCCGGCTACTGCGACCCGGTGCAAATCGTCGGCGACGACAGCAAGAAAGGCTTCATTTTCCTGGAATGGTCGAAGGACGAAACGCCGCGATTCTTCCGCTATGCCATCCGCCCGCTGTTTCACATTTGGAACCCGGAAAACGTCCAGTGGGACCAGATTCCCTTTGAGAAGCGGCCGATGGTGCAAGTCGAGCGGGCCCCCTTTTCGCGCGACAAATGGACCCACGCCGTCTTCACGCTGGAAAACATCAACGACAAGAGCAAGCCGCAGCGCGGCCGGCTGTATCTGAACGGCAAGCTCCAGGGGACGATCGAGAAGTGGGACCTGTCGCTCAGCTGGGATCCCGCGCGCGTCCTGCTGGTGCTCGGCGCGTCGTATGTCGGCCACCTCGATGACCTCGCGGTTTTTAACCGCGCACTCACCGATCGTGAAGTGGAGCAGCTCCACGCATTGAAGGACGGCGCGGGAGAATTGAAATAATCGGCGGCAGCACGTACTTGACAGACTCGTCGCCATCTCGAGTCCTGACACCTCCATCGCCTCAAGTAAGGAAGGACACCATGAAACACCTCTTTTGTGTTCTTGTCGTCTTCGCGCTTGTGTCCCTGACGCAGGCTCAGGAGGTCAAGCGGGACATCCGCTACGCCGACCCGGCGCACGAGCGGCACGTGCTCGATGTCTATGCGCCGTCGGGCGCTAAGAACCTGCCTGTGGTCTTCTGGATTCACGGCGGCGGGTGGCAGACCGGCGACAAATCGAGCGTCCAGTTGAAGCCCCAGGCTTTCACGGACAAGGGGTTCGTCTTTGTCTCGACCAATTACCGGCTGCTGCCCGATGTGGAAATCGCGACCATCTTCCGCGACATCGCCAAGTCCATTCACTGGGTCCACGACCACATCGCCGAGCACGGCGGCGATCCGAAGCGCCTGTTGGTCATGGGCCATTCCGCCGGCGCTCAGCTCGCCGCGCTGGTTTGCATCGATGATCGCTATCTGAAAGCCGAGGGGCTGACGCTCGACATCATCAAGGGCTGCGTGCCGGTCGATGGCGACACGTACGACGTGCCAGCGATGATTGAAACGGCGGAGACGCGCCGGCGAGTGCATGGCCAGCCGCAGGCGAAGTTTGGCCACCGCGAGAAGTTCGGCAACGACCCGGCCAGGCACCGCGACTACTCCGCCGTCACGCATGTCGCCAAGGACAAGGGAATTCCTCCGTTCCTGATCCTGCACGTGGCCGACCATCCCGACGTGAGCGCTCAAGCGCAGCGGCTGGGCAATGTGCTCAAGGATGCGGGCGTCAGCGCCAAGGTCTTCGGCGCAAAAGAGACCAACCACACCAGGATCAACGCCGAACTCGGCCAACCCGACGATCCGGCCACCAAGGCTCTGTTCGAGTTTGTGGGCGAAGCATTGAAATAACCCGCTGCCAATACCCATCTCCAAGGTCGGAGGCCGCCGATGAATCTGCCCGTCCTCGCCCCTGCGCAAGCCAACCCTGCGCAAGCTGTTCGCCATCCGCTCGAACCCCTCACCGCTGCCGAAGTCGCCGCGGCGGTCCATATTCTCAAAGACGCCGGCAAGGTCACGCCGACCACGCGCTTCATCTCGGTCAGCCTCCGCGAGCCGCCGAAGGAAACGGTGCATAAGCTCGACCCCAAAAACCCGCCGCCACGGCAGGCCTTTGCGGTCCTCTTCGACAACGCGACCAACTCCTGCTACGAGGCAACGCTCGACCTGAAAGCCGCGAAGCTGACGAAGCATGTCCACATCCCCGGTGTGCAGCCGACGATGTCGATCGACGAGCAGATTGAGTGCGAGCAGGCGGTGCTCAACAGCTCCGAGGTCAAGGCGGCACTGAAGAAGCATTGCGGCACCGACGATGTGTCGCTCCTCATGGCCGATATCTGGTCGGCCGGCAACTACGGCGATGCGGACGAGCAGGGCCAGCGTCTGGCCCGGCCGCTGCTCTTTTTGCGGCGCGATCCGACCGACAACGGCTACGCCCGGCCGATCGAGGGCTTCCGGCCGCTGGTCGATCTGAACGCGATGAAGGTGGTCCGCATCGAGGAATATGGCTCCTGGCCGCTGCCGCCGGGCGAGTGCAACTATGCCGCCGACCGCGTGCCGAACCAGCGGAAGGACATCAAGCCGCTCGAAATCTCGCAGCCCGAAGGTCCCAGCTTCGATTGTCACGGCTACCAGGTCCGCTGGCAGAACTGGAGCTTTGTCATCGGCTTCAATGCCCGCGAAGGGCTCACGCTGCACCACCTCAGATATCGCGACGGCGGCGAGGAGCGTTCGGTCCTGTACCGCGCATCGCTCACCGAAATGGTCGTCCCCTACGGCGATCCGGCCCCCTCGCAGCGCCGCAAAAACGCCTTCGACGTCGGCGAATACGGCATGGGCATGTGTGCCAACAGCCTCCGCCTGGGGTGCGATTGCCTCGGCCTCATCAAGTATTTCGACGCCCACACGTGCGACAGCCGCGGCCGGCCCCTCACCATCGAAAACGCCATCTGCATGCACGAAGAGGATTTCGGCATCCTCTGGAAGCACACCGACCGCCGCCTCCCCGACAAGCCTGAGGTCCGCCGCTCGCGGCGTCTGGTCGTCTCGTCGGTCTCCACGGTCGAAAACTACGAATACGGCTTCTTCTGGTATCTCTATCAGGACGGCACGATCCAGCTCGAGGTCAAGCTGACCGGCATCCTCTCGCTCGGCGCGTTCCAACCGGGCCAGCAGCCCAAGTATGGCAACCTCGTCGCCCCGCAGGTCTACGCCCCCAATCACCAGCACTTCTTCAACGTCCGCCTCGATTTCGATCTCGACGGCACGGCCAACACCATCCAGCAGCTCGACGTCGTCGGCGAGCCGGAAGGCCCGAGCAATTTGTACGGCAACGCCTTCATCGCCCAGGCGACGCCGCTAACGCGCGAAAAGCAGGCCCGGGCGCACCTGAAGCTCGAAACGGGCCGCACCTGGAAGGTCGTCAACCCCTCGCGGAAAAACGCCGTGGGCACGCCCGTCGGCTACCGCTTCCTTCCCGGCGACAACGCCTTCCCGCTGGCCTCGCCCAACGCCTGGTGGCGGAAGCGGGCCCGCTTCGTCGATTACCACGTCTGGGTCACCCCCTATCAGCCCGACGAGCAGTTCGCCGCCGGCAACTACCCCAACCAGCAAGCGGCCGACTGCGGCCTCGTGCGCTGGACCGAGCAGGACCGGCCAATCGAAAACACCGACGTCGTCCTCTGGTACACCATGGGCCACACCCACATTCCCCGCCCCGAAGACTACCCCGTCATGCCCACGGCCTACATCGGCTTCACGCTCAAGCCGGCCGGCTTCTTCAACCTCAACCCGGCCAACGACGTCCCGCCGAGCAAGGCGAAGAGTGGGGGCGGTTGTTGCCATTAACAATGAAATCGGATTTGTGAATCGCGGCGAGAACTGGGAGAAGCGAACCGACGCTCGCTCGTCAAATCCCTGAGCCGCTGACGAATTCGTCGTTGATGGGATCGACGAATTGGCAGACTTGGGTGTGGGAGATCGAGTACATGTTCATTCTCAAGAGGGGCGGCGAGTAGATGTGCAGCGTCACCAGGTCGCCCGTCTGAAGGTTGGACATTTGGTGCACGTCGTCGTCCTGCCTGGCGCAGGTCTCCCCCGCCGTGAGATGGCACGAACCCGTCGCGAACAGCAATCCCGTCGCCGAGCGGGCGAAGGTAGTCTCGGTGGCGATCCCCTGAATGACGCACACTCCGCATGTCGATCCTGTATGGTCGTGAATGGGACTCCGCTGGCCGCTCCGCCAGCACAGGACGAGCGCCTGATAAGCCGGGCCGGCATACATTAAGTTGCGGACGTAGTACTCGGTCCCGAACCGGAGAAACGGCCGCACCTGGTCGAGGCTGACCGCGGTCCGCGTCAGCCACCGCTGGAGGACTTCCAGCGGGATGCGGCCGGCAAAGCGGTCCAGCTCTGCCAGCTCGGCAATCGGTCGATGCGCCACGACGTGACTCCGCTGCTAAATTTCCGCGCTGCGTTTCTAGATTCCCGCTCCGTGGCTGAACTCCAGATCGACGTCGAGCGGCAGGCGGGCGTTCGATTCGGCGAAAGCATTCATATCGTACCGCAGAGTTTCCACGTCGCCCCACGTCGCCGCGCTCGCCGAGCGCGACTCGACCCGCACGGGAATCGCCCGGCTGAAGTGGATCATATAGCCGCCGAGGAGCGGATCGTGCTGCTGCGGTTGCACGCGTCCGCCGGCCGAAGTCGCACGGGACAAAAGTAGATGGCTGGCGGGCCGATCCACCTTCCACAAAAATTCCCACATCGTCCAGGAATAGGGCGCGAAGGGGCCGAGCAGCTCGGCCTCGTTCCAGGTCTGGCCGCCGTCGGTGCTCAACTCCACGCGGGCGACCGCTTCGTCGCCCGCCCAAGCCAGACCAAAGACTCGTTGCCGGCCGACTCCCAGCGCCTCGCCCGCGAAGGGACGCACGATCTCCGACTTGACCGCCATGCCCTGGATCCCGACGGTTTCCGTCCCCTGGCCGCGGCCTCGCTGAACCGTGTACTTCACGGTCTGGAAGTAGCCCCGAAAGGGCGTACGCACGGCTTCCAGGCGCGTCAGCCACTTAACCGACGCCACGCCGTACCAGCCAGGTACGAGCAGCCGCACCGGAGCGCCGTGCGAGGGCGTGAGCGGTTCGCCATTCATCCGCAGGACCAAGAGCGTATCGCGGTGCAGCGCCTTGGCCAGCGGGAGGCCGCGGGCGAAATGCATCGGCTCCGGATGATCGGGCTCGGCGCCGCGATCGGCGCCGACGCAGACGATTTCGACCGCCTCGGCGTCCAGACCAGCCTGCTCGAGCACCGCGGCCAGCGGCACTCCGGACCATTCGCCGTGCGCGACGGCGCCGGCGCCCCAGGGCACGCCCGCGACGCGCTGCGACAGGAACGACCGACCGTTTCCGGCACATTCGAGCGTGGCCAGCAGCGTCCGCTGCGGCATGTTGTTCAGATCGTCCCACGTCAGTTCCAGCGGCGAGCGAACGCAGCCCTCCACCGACAGCCGCCAGCCGGTGCGGTCGATCGCCGGAATGTCGAAATGGTTGCGGACGAAGAACAGGCGCGTCGGCGTGACCCAGCCGTGAATCTCGGCCAACGGCGTTTCGGCGTTTTCGGGCGAGGGCGTCACGACCTTGAGATTCGGATCCATCAGCAGCAAGCTCCCTGACGCGCGGTACCGGAACTCAGACGTCCTATTGTGGGCGCGGTTTTGGGTTATCACAACGCGTTTGCACCCCTGTTCGGCGCGGGTCTCACGACCCGCTGCACGCCCGTCCGCAGGTCTCCTCCGACGCAAAATGGAGAGCTGTGGTCGCCCCCAGGTGCGGGGTCGGCGCCCGCGCAACAGAATTTTCAGCCGGTTCGCGGCCCAAGAATTGCTACCTCACAGACTTGCACGCTGGCCAGCAGCAAAGGCCAGTCGTATGCACTCGCGGAAAGGGGGAAGGAGCCGAGTACACCATTGTGACTCAACATGAAAGGAGAACGGTCATGCAACCTCATTCCATTGGCGGGCTGGTTCTGATCGTTGTGGGGATCCTGGTTCTCTCGATCCACAGCATTACTTATTTCACGACCGAACATGTGGTTGGCCCCCTGGGATTCTTCGCCTGGGAAGTCGAGAAACCGCACACGATTTTCATCAATCCCCTTGTGGGGATCGTGGCCGTAGCCATCGGCGTCGGCCTGATGATGGGACGTCGCGCCCCCGCCGTGTGACAACATTCGCAGGTCCCCAGCAGGAGGCCGCGGCCATCGCAAAATCCAGCCAGCCCGCCGGCTTCTTCAACCTCAACGACCTCCCGCCGAGTAAAGCAAAAAACGGCAAATCCTGCTGCCACTAGGAGCGGGGGCTTGGGAGTCGGGGATCGGGGATCGGGACTTAGGGATATCAACTGCTGGCGAAGGGAACTAATTCCACTACGAAGTAGTCAGTACCTTGCTACTTGCTAAGCGTGCCCTCTGTCCCTCCGTCCCTCCTTCCCTCCGTCTCTCTATCCCTCCGTCTCTCTATCCTTCCGTCTCTCTGTCCCTCCGTCTCTCTGTCCCTCCGTCTCTCTGTCCCTCCGTCTCTCTGTCCCTCCGTCTCGCCGCTTCCCCTCCGTCCGCCCCCGTACCCCTGCAACTATTAATTGCCAGCAAATACGGTTGAAATCCGCATCCAGCCCCATTTAGACTAACCCGATTATCTCATTTCCGTTATCCAGGCCCGAGGGGACTGATCGTGAGCAAACGGAGATCCGGCCGGCCGCGCGCGCCCCGACGAAGAGAACGTAATTCAAACGGTTCCTGCCTCTTGCGGCGGCTGCGATTCGAGCACCTGGAACAGCGCCAACTTCTCGCCGCCGTTATCGGCAACAACATCTCGGTCGGCGCCGATCTGCGGAACTACCGCCTGGCCATCGCCGCCACCGGTGAATACACGCAATTCTTCGGCACCCAAGCCGCCGCTTTCAGCGCCATCCAGACGTTTGTCGCCGACCTGAACGCGCTCTACGAGCGCGAGTTCGCGATCCACTTCAATCTCGTCTCCGGGACAAACGTCGTCCACGCGAATCCTTTGTCCGATCCGTACGGCGACAACAGCAACCTTTCCGCCCTGCTGGCCGCAAATCAAACCAGTCTCGACTTGATCATCGGCAGCGCCAACTACGACATCGGACACGTTTTTGGCATCCTTCCTCCCGGCAGCGGCGGCTCGGGGCTCGCCTCCCTTGGCGGGGTTGGCAAGCCGGGCTTTAAAGCGCAAGGTGCGTCCACTTTTGACTTCCCGACCGGCTCCGATTTCCTGGCACTGGCGGCTCACGAAATCGGCCACCAGTTCAACGCCGAGCACACGTTCAATTTCCAGGATGGCCAATTCCAGCGAGTGCAGGGAAATGCCTACGAGCCCGCCAGCGGCAGCACGCTGATGAGCTATGCCGGGCTCTTCCCTGGCAACAATTTGCAGCCCGACCCCGATCAATACTTCCACGGCGCCAGCTTCGAGCAGGTCCAGACCTATATCAGCGCCGGGCCCGGGCTTCCCAACAGCACGACGAACAACACCAACGCCGTTCCTAACGTCGCTGGCGGGACAGATTTCACGATCCCCGCCCGCACTCCCTTCAAGCTAACCGCGGTTGGCACCGACACCGACGCTACCGACACGCTCACCTACACCTGGGAGCAGCTCGACATCGGCCCCGCCGATACGCTCCCCCTCTCCGGCGCCAACTCCGGGCCCCTCTTCCGCTCGTTCACCCCCTCGGCCGATCCCAGCCGCACCTTCCCGCGGCTTAGCGACCTCTTGGCCAACATCAACACGGCGGCGATCGGGGAAGTCCTCCCCACCCTCAGCCGCTCAATGAACTTTCGCGTGACGGTCCGCGACGGCCAGGGGGGCGTGGACTCCGACGACGTGCTCCTGACTGTCGTCGATACGGGCGTGCCGTTTGCCGTCACCGACCCGAACACCGCCGAGACCTGGACCGGCGCGACTTCCGAGACGATCGCCTGGAACGTAGCCGGCACAACCGGCGGCGGCATCAACACGGCCAACGTCAAAATCTCGCTCTCCACCGACGGCGGCCTGACCTTCCCCTTTGTCCTCCTCGCCTCGACCGCCAACGACGGCTCCGAAGCGATCACCGTTCCCAACATCAACACGGCCCAGGCCCGGATCAAGGTCGAAGCGGTCGGCAACATCTTCTTCGATGTCTCCAACGTCAATTTCGCGATCGCTGCCAACGCGGGGACGGCAGGCTTCTCGATCGTCGAGTCGCTCGGCAGCACGCGCCCCATCGAAGGGGCCGCCACCGATTCCTACACGATCGGCCCCAATACCGATCCCGCCGGCTCGGTGACCGTCGCCGTCACCTCCAGCCCGCAGACGCTGATCAGCACCGACGGCGTCAACTATGTCGCGGCCCTGAACCTCGTTTTCAACTCCACGGCGACGCAGACGGTCCATGTCCGCGCGGTCAACGACGCCGTCAACGAAGGCCCCCACACCAGCCTCATCACGCACGAGGTCACTACCGGCACCGCCACTTACCCGGCCGGCATGCTGATCAACAGCGTCGTGGCCCAAGTGATGGACGACGAACTGCCGCCAGTGGTGGGCGTGGACTTTGATTTCGCCAGCTTGGGCAATCCGCCGCCTGGCTGGACCGAGTTCGAAAAGGGAAACGTCTTTCCCCCAGAGACGCTAACCAATCTTAGCCGCGACGATGGCGTCAGCACCAACATCGACGTGTCGTTTGACTATGACGAAGTTGGCTTCTCGTCTCTCGCTCACACGGCCGGCGCGCTCGACAGCACCAAGCCGCTGCACGTTCCGTCAATTCGGGACATCGACGGCTTCAACGCCGCCACGATCCCCATTAACATCACCTGGAGCGATCTGGTCCCCGGCAAGAGCTACGGCGTTTATGTCTTCGGCCTGGAAAACGACCCGGCCCGTTCCTACGGCCAGACCGTGACGGTCACCGGCGGCAACGTCGTCTCCTACACCCAGGACCTGACCGACGGCATCCTGCGGATCAACGACGAGCTGGGCACCTCGTCCCGCACGCTCAAATCGTATGAAGACATCGTCACCGCAACCGCCGGCGGCACAATTCAAGTCCGCGTCGTGCCGCTGGCAGGAAGGTTCGGCTATGCCCTGGGGGGCGTCGCCATCCGCGAGATTCCCGAAAACACCCCCGGTTTCACCGTCGTCCAGTCCGGCGGCACCACGCAAGTCTCGGAAGCCGGCCCCAGCACCGACACCTTCACCGTCAAGCTCAACACCCAGCCGACGTCGAACGTCGTCATCAACGTCACCAGCGGCGACACGACCGAGGCCACTGTCAATCCGACTTCGCTGACGTTTACGCCGGCCAACTGGGAGACGCCGCAGACCGTCACCGTGACCGGCGTGGACGACGCTCTGGTTGACGGGAACCAGGTTTCCACGATTACGCTCGCCATCGACGACCCCACTTCGGCCGACGAATACGACCCCGTTCCCAACCAGACCGTCAGCGTCACGACGCTCGACGACGAAGTCCCGCCCGCCATCACCACCGTCCAGTTAATCAGCGGCGACCTCGTGGTCACCGACACCAGCAACGCCGTCGACAACCTGATTGTCACCCGTGTCGGCGCCAACATCCGCATTCACGACCCCGCCAAGACACTGACGGCAGTGGGCGCGGGGCCGATCCAGGTCAACGCCAACACGGTCGATGTTCCCTTCGCCTCGGTCGCCGACGATCTGATTCTCGATACGCTGGGCGGCGCCGACACGGTCACGCTGGACTTCGGCGGCGGCAACCCGATCCCCGTCGGCGGCGTGAGCTACACCGGCGGCGCCCCCACGGGCGCTCCCGGCGACAGGCTGGTCCTGAAAAACGGGACGTTCTTGGACGTGGACTTCATCTTCTCGAACAGCACGGACGGGACCATAGTTCTCGACCCTGACGGCGCAGGCGGAGTCGCTGCGTCGTTTGTCTTTTACTTTGGCCTAGATCCGATCACCTCCACGATCACGGCGGCCGACGTCAGCCTGAGCTACGGCGGCGGAGCGGAGACGATCACAGTCCAGCAGTCTTCGGTCGATCCCTCTCGCACCGAAGTGCTGTCCACAGCCGGCGAGAGCGTCGATTTCGTCAATCCGACCGTCGCACTGTCGATCTTTGCCCAGACCGGCGACGACACCATCAACATTAACAGTTTCGGGACGGGCGGCGGCGGCTTCAAAGCGGCGCTCCGCGTGCACGACGGGTCGGGGGTCGACACGATCAACCTCAATACGAGCCTGACCGTTGGCTCGGCTACTTCCACCGGCGATGTCTGGTTTACCGCCGAAACGATCAACCTCACCGGCAACATCTCCACCGACGGCGACACCGCGGCAGGCGACGCCGGCCGCGTGGACCTTGAGGGAGCGGTCGTGCTGAAAGCGAACATCAGCATCGACACCGACGCGGCCACGACGGATCGAGCGGTGATTTTCTACAACACTGTCAACGCCGATGACGCCGCCGCTCACGACCGGACGCTGACTGTCAACGCCGGCACGGCAGGCGTACTAGTTGACGGCCACATCGGCAATCTCCAGGCGCTGGCCGACCTGGATGTTACCGGCACCATGGTCGCGCGCGGCAATATCACAGTGAACGACGGCCCGACGCAGCAAACCGTCACCATCACCGGCCAGCTCCAGTACGATCCGCCTGGGAACAACAAGTCGATCGTGACCAATGGCGCGGCCGCCGACCACCATTTCACCGTCACCGGCGCCCTGTCGGGCGACGGCACCATCCCTGTCGCGCTTTCGATGGATGCCGGGTCGGCCACCGTGCAGGTCGGCTCGTTTGGCGGCGTTCAGCCATTTGCTGACTTGGACGTTACCGCAGGACTGATTCGGATCGGCGGCGTCGTGAGGATCGAGACGGAGGGGGGCCACACGGCCACGTTCAACGGTCCCGTACAGCTTGACGCCAACGTCACGTTTGACGTGGACGTGATTGCGGCCGGACCTGACAACAACCTCGTCTTCAATTCCACCGTCAACGCCGACGCCGCCGCCAGCAATCGCACGCTAACGGTGCTCGCCGCCACGGGGAACGTCACGTTTTCAGGCGCGGTAGGCAATACGCAGGTCCTGCGGTCGCTGACGATTTTCGACGCCGCCAATTTCAACGCAGCGGCCATCGGCCTTCAAGCAACCGCCGCGGCGTCCCTCTCGATTACCAACACCGGCACCGCCAGTGCGATCACCGGCGCGGTCACGGGCACAGGTGCCACGCTCACTAAAGCGGGCGCCGGCACCCTCAACCTCGGCGGCACGAATACGTACACCGGAGCGACGACGATCTCCGGCGGCCGGCTCAATATCAACGGCTCCGTCACCAGCAACGTGTCGGTGTTGATAAATGGCACGCTCGGCGGCACCGGCACGATCACCGGCGCTGTCAGCGGCGCGGGCATGGTCGCCCCCGGCCTGAGCCCGGGCGTACTCACGATCAACGGCAACTTCACCCCCACCGGGACTGTCCAGCTCGAAGCCGCTACCCCCTACACGACCGCCGGGACGCACTTCGACCGCCTCGTCGTCAATGGCGCGGTGAATCTGTCCGGGGCGTCGCTTTCCTTCATCGGGGCGGGCGGGGCCGCGTCGTCGGGCCAGGTCATTACCTTCATTGCCAACGACCTGGTGGACGCCACAACGGCAGCCGCTAACCCGGCCAATGGCTCGACCGTGACCATCGGCGGCCAGCAATTCACCCTGCAATACAACGGCGGCGACGGCAATGACGTCGTCCTGGTCGCCCCCACCATCTTTACCACGACCGTGGAACTCGTCAGCGGCAATGCCGTCGTCACCGACATCGGCAACAAGGCCGACCAGCTCGTCATCTCGCGCAATGGCAACAACCTGCGCGTGTTCGACGAGGTCAATACATTGCAGGCCCTGGCAGGGGCGACACAGGTGAATGCCAACACCGTGGATATTCCCCTGGCCAACATCACCGGAAACATCCAGGTCAATACCCTGGGCGGCAGCGACTTGCTCACCGTCGATTTCGAGGACGAAAACAACCCACTCGTGGCCGGCGGCCTCGTCTATACCGGCGGCGATCCGACCGCCGCTCCCGGCGACAGGCTGGTCCTGGCCCGTGGCACGTTCACGCTTGTCACGCACAATTTCACCAGCGCCAACGCCGGCTCGATCGTCCTGACCGACTTCGGGACGATCACCTACACCGGCCTGGAACCGGTCGATACCACCGGCAGCACGATCACCGACCTGGTGCTGAACCTGCCCTCTTCCGCGGACACGGCTTTCCTCGAGGACGACGGCACCACGGGCAACGTCACTTCCCGGATTCGCAGCTCGCCGGTCACCTTCGAGACTTTCTCGTTCCAGAATCCCTCCGTCTCCCTGACAATCAACGGGGGCGGCGGCAACGACACGATCAATATCAACGGCTTCGACTCTATCGGCTTCCGCGCCGCCCTGACGATCGACGGGGACGCCGGCACTGGCGACGTGGTCAATCTGAACGCGGCCCTGGCCCTGGGAGGAGTCAGTTCGACCGGCAACGTCAATATTACGGCCGAGATGATCAACCTGGCGGCCAACATTGCCACCGACGGCGACACGGCCGGGGCCGACGCGGGGAGCGTGCTGCTCACCGGCGCGACGGTCCTCAAGGGCAACATCGCCATCGACACCAACGCGGCCACGACCGACAACAGCGTGACCTTTGCCGGAACGGTCGCAGCCGACGACAGCGCGGCGAACAACCGGACGCTGAACATCGATGCCGGGACGGGGACGGTCGACTTTATGGGCGACGTCGGTTTCCCGTCGGCCGTCACTCTCGCGGATCTGGATGTTGCGGCCGGGCTGATTCGAATCCGCGGCCGCGTCGGAGTCGGCGATCAGGGGGGCAACACTGCTACGCTTTCCGGCCCCGTCCAGATCGCCGGAGCGAACATGCAGCTCAATGCTCCCGGTAACAACGTGGAATTCCTCGGCACGATCAATGCCGACGATGCCGTCGCCAACGATCGCGTTTTCGCGGTCTTTGCACAATCGATCCTCGTCAATTCTGCCATTGGCAACACGCAGCCCTTCGCGCAGGTCCTTTTGTCAAGTCCAAGTCTCATCCGCCTGCGCGGCAACATTACGGCCAGCGACGGCAGCGGACCAATGCTCGGTGTGGATTTGTTCGGTCCGGTTCAACTTGAAAACAACATCACAATCAACACCAACGGCGCTTCGGATCGGAATATCGTCTTCCGTGCGGCTGTAAATGCCGACAATGCCGGGACAAACGACCGCACCCTGACAATCGATGCCGGCACGGCGGGCGTCCTCGCGCTTGGCCCGATCGGCAATTCGCAGGCGCTGGCCGACCTCGATGTGATTGCCGGTATCTTCGGTGCGGGGGGCAACATCACCGTCAACGACGGCCCGGCCGCGACCGCTACGTTCAGCGGCGACCTGGCGATCACCGGAGTGAGCGCCGTCACCATCAACATGAACGGCACGAACGACCACGGACTGACCGTCGGCGGAAGACTAGCTGGCGACGCCGTCCCGCAGAATACGGCCGTGACGATCGACGCGGGCACGGCCACCGTGCAGCTAGGCGCAGTCGGCGTGGGCACGATCCCGAACCCCCCAAATCCTGACATCATCGCCGCCCTGGCCGACCTCGACATCACCGCCGGCCTGATTCGCCTCCTGGGCAATGTCGTGATCGACGATCAAGGCGGGAACACCGCCACGTTCAACGGGCCGGTCGAGCTAGGGGCCGATGTCAGCTTCGATCTCGATGCCGCTTCGGGCGCGGACAATAACGTGCAATTCGCCAGCCCGGTCAATGCCGATAGCGCGGCGGCGCAGAACCGCAAGCTTTCGATCGGCGCCGGCTCGGGAACCGTGCAATTTGCCGCGGTCGGCAACACCCAGCCCCTGGCCGACCTGGACGTGACCGCCAGCCTGATTCGCCTGGGCGCGACGGTGCGCGTCGACGATCAGGGAGGCAACACGGTCACCTTCGATGGACCGGTCGAATTGGCCGGGACTGGCCTGATGGCGGTGGACGTTTCCGAGGTCACGCAAAATAACAACGTGATCTTTACAAGCACGATCAATGCCGACGACGCGGCAACTCAAAATCGACTTTTTCTGGTGGCCGCAGGGGGCGCTACAGCGCACTTCCAGGGGGCCATCGGCAATCTACAGCCGCTGGCGGGTTTCAATGTCGCCACGGGAGCGACGGGACTCATTCGGCTGGGGGCCAACGTGACGGTGACCGACGGCACCGTTGTCGAAGGGGTCAATTTCATTGGACGGGTGCAGTTGGAGGGAAACATCGCCATCGTGTCCGATGGGCCCAGCGCGGATCACCCAATCATCTTCAATTTCTCGATCAATGCCGACAACAGTGCGACCCAAGACCGCACGCTTACGTTGAACACGGGCACAACGGGCGCGATCGTCGTGGGTGCGATCGGCGACCTCCAGCCCCTTGCGGACCTCGACTTCACGGGATCCGTTTTCGGCATCGGCGCTAGCATGGTCGTCAATGATGGAGCCACGCCACAGACAGTCTCGATCGCGGGCGATCTCGGCGTTGTCACTCCGGTCAATGCGTCAACCATCGTCACCAATGGCTTGGCGGCCGATCATAGCATTGTGGTTGGTGGCCGTCTCATCGCGGACGACTCAGCCGCGCAGAACGTGGCTGTCACGATTGATGCCGGCACGGCAACGGTTCAGCTGGGCGGCGTCGGCGACACGACCGACGGCCGGCTGGCCGACCTCGACATTACCGCCGGACTCATTCGCCTGTTGGGCAACGTCGTGATCGACGATCAGGGCGGGACCACTTCCACGTTCAATGGGCCGGTGGAGCTGGCGGCCGATGTCAGCTTCGATCTCGATGCCGCGACCGGCGCCGACAACAGCGTGACCTTTAGCGGGCCGGTCGCCAGCGACGCCACGGCCCGCGATCTGACCGTCGCCGCGGGGGGCGGCAACGTTGCCTTCGCCGAAGCCGTCGGGACCGCCCCGGGCCACCTGGACCTCTTGACCGTCTCGTCCGCGGCCCTGGCGGAATTCGATTCCACCGTGCGGGCTAATAATGTCTCGCTCACCGCGACCACTGTGCGGCTGCAAAATAACGTGACCGCCCTGGCCGATGACGTGGCGATATTCGGCAATGCCGTCCTGGACGGCAACGTGGTCCTCACCAGCGGCGGCGGCGCGGGGGACGATGTGGCCATTGCCGGCGCGACGAATGCCGACGCGGCCGCCAGTAACCGCACGCTGACGGCCGCAGCCGGCCTGGGGAGCGTCACGCTGGCCGGCGCGCTCGGCAACGCGCAGGCCCTGGCAGCCGTCACGGTCACCGGCGCTGAGCTGACCGCGGGGGCGATCGGCCTCACGGCGGCCGGCGCGCTGTCGGTCACCAATACCGGCCCGTTAAGCGCCATTCTCGGCGCGATCACCGGCGCCGGTGCCACGCTGACCAAAGCGGGCGCCGGGACCCTGCGGCTGGCTGGGGCCAGCACCTACACCGGGGCCACGACGATCTCGGCCGGCCGGCTGAACGTGAACGGCTCGATCACGAGCAATGTCACCGTCGCCGGCCC
>JAKEHX010000312.1 GCA_022614795.1 Planctomycetaceae bacterium
ACGACCATGCCTTCCTGCGTCCTTGCCTATTCCGGCGGCCTCGATACGTCGGTCATTCTCGGCTGGCTCATCGAGGAAGGCTACGACGTTCACGCGGTCTATGTCGATCTGGGCCAGCCGTGCGAAGACCGCCAGGCGATTCTCCAGAAGGCCAAGAACTGCGGAGCCAAATCGGCCCGAATCGTCGATGCCCAGGAGGAGCTGTGCCGCGACTTCGCCTTCCCAGTGCTCCAGTGGCAAGCGAAATACGAAGGAGTTTATCTGCTGGGGACTAGCATTGCCCGGCCGCTGATCAGCAAGGTCTGTTTGCAAGTCGCCCGCGAGGTCGGGGCCGATGCCTATGCCCACGGAGCGACGGGCAAGGGGAACGACCAGTGCCGCTTTCAGCTCGCGGCTGAGGCGCTGAATCCGTCGATCAAGCTCATCGCTCCCTGGCGGATCGAGAAGTTCCGCAAACGGTTCCCCGGCCGGACCGAGATGATCGCCTTCTGCAACCAGAAGAACATTCCGGTCAAGGCCTCGGTCGCCAAGCCCTATTCGAGCGACGAAAACTGCCTGCACATCAGCTACGAGGCGGGGAAGCTCGAAGACCTGAATGTCAATGGCGTGCAGCTCGTCGAGTTCGGCATGGTCACGCCGCCGCAGAAGGCGCCGGACAAGGCCGAGGCCGTGACCGTCGCGTTCGAGTCGGGCGTGCCGGTCGCCGTGAACGACCAGAATTTCAGCCCGCTGGCGATCGTCAAGAAGCTCAACGAGATCGGCGGGCGAAACGGCATTGGCCTCGTGGACATGGTCGAGAACCGCTTCGTCGGCATGAAGAGCCGCGGCGTGTATGAAGCGCCCGGCATGACGATCCTGTACACGGCCCATCGGGTCGTCGAACAGTTGACGATGGACCGCGACCTGATGCACCTTCGCGACCAGCTCGCGCCGGTCGTCGCCGAAAGCGTCTATTACGGCTTCTGGTACGCGGCCAAGCTCGACGCCCTGTTCGCCTTCATCCGCCAGGCCCAAAAGCCGGTGACGGGAGAAGTGAAGCTCAATCTCTACAAGGGGAACCTCGAAGTGGCGGGCCGCACGAGCCCCAACAACCTGTACGACGAAGGGATCGCCACGATGGAAGGTGGCGGCTCGTACAATCAGACCGACGCCGAAGGCTTCCTGCGGATTCAGGGGCTGCCGGTCCGCGTGCAGGGGCGAGTGACGCCGAGGAAGTACTGAGGGGACAATACTCCGTGCGCCGACGACCAACCCGAAGCGTCAGCGAGGAATGCTCGCCAGGATTCCATTCACCATTGACCAGGCCACAATCGCCAGGGCGATGATCCACGGAAGCGCGACCGCGGCGACTTGAGCCGCCACGGCCGGGAATCCTTGTAAGCGTCCGAGCGGGCCAGTGCCAAAGAGCCACAGCAAAAGCAGCGCGACCGGCGCGACAAGCATGCTGGGCATCGGCGGATCGGGGTCGATCGTCCCCACGAAGGCCAGACCGCCGACGAGGATCGCGAAGACGGGGATCAGGCCGCGGATACTTGTCGTGAGCCAATCAGCAGGTTCCGCACCGCCGCGCCGCGATCGTTGCATCACGAGTGCCGCCAGCCACGCTCCGCCAAGCGCCGCGGCGGCCACCGCCGCGATCTGGCCGTAGCTGAAACTGAGGCCAATGGCAATGAGTAGCCCGAGCACCCCTGCACAGGCCGACAGCAACGCGACAAATTGCGGGCCGACCAGCCGATCGGGAAGTGCGGTCAGCAGAGTCATCAGGAGCAGGAAATAGCCCGCCAGGAGCGGCACCGCAACGTGCCTCGGCGGCTGTAAGACCTCCCAGTCAGGCACCAAGAGCCAGGCCGCGACCAGCGCGAGCATCGCATGGGCGGCCACTCGCTCGGGCCACGTAGCGCCGCCGGCCAGCGTCATCGCACCGAGCACGGCCCCGGCCGCCAGATAGGGGAGCCACTGCCAGTACTTCACCGGCACCAGCGCCGCATCGGGCAGGAGCCAATAGCCTGTGAAAAAGCCGCCCGCCACAGCAAAACCGAGCGCATATCGCTTGCCAATCTCTGCCGGAGCCAGCCAGCGCACGACCCACGCCGCCGCCACAGCCGCCACGAAAGGAACGACGGCTGTGGTCAGGATGGTCTGAAAATCGACGGACATGTTCCGCCTTACTTCGGCGTCGTCTTCTCGCCGACGACCACGGTCATCGACACCTTGGGCTCGACCCCGCCCTCCGCCAGGCCATAGTTCATGCCGAACTGCCTGCGGTCGATCGAGAATTCGCTCGTGAGTGTCAGTCCCTTCTCGCCAAGATCGACCGTTGCCGGAAAGCTGATCTCCTTGGTCACGCCGTGCAACGACAGCTTGCCGGTGATCGTGGCCTTGCTCCCTGTGCCGGGCGTGATTTTCGTCGATTCAAACGTGGCCTTCGGATACTCGCGGACCTCGAAGAAGTCGGCGCTCTTGAGGTGGTTGGTCAGCTTGTCGATCTCGGTGAACAGCGACGCGGTGTCGATTTCGACGCTCACCGCCTTGAGCGACTTCGTGGCCGCATCGACTTCGGCTTTGCCTTTGAATTTCGCGAAGCCGCCCGTCCGCGGATCTGGCTTCTTCGGGGGTGAGTGCGTGCCGACGAACTGGATTTTGGTGTTGTCGGGCGAGAGGGTGGCGGCTCCTCCCGCGATCGGGACGGGCGTCGCGGCCAGGGCGGGGCATTGGGTGGCAAAGAACAGTGCACTTCCGAGCAATGCAAAAACGGACCGCATGGTTAGCTCCTAGTGGAGGGAGGTGGTCGCTGACAGGCAATGGTAGCGGTTTTAGTTGACATGTCAAGTATTCCCGGTAGCCGAAGTCGCCAGACTTCGGGCAGAATTCTCGCTGCAACCTCGAACTCTGGCGAGTTCGGCTAGACGCACATCGACGTATAATTGTCTATCGCCTGCTTCTGGCCTCCATGGATATGCCGCATGACTGACGAGCGTGGCGTCATCCGCACGATCTCCTGGCGAGACCTCTTCCCCTGGCTGATCCTCTTGCGGACCTTCCGGATCGCCATTCAACCGGCTCTCTTGACCGCGGCTACCGCGGCGACGCTCATCACGCCGATCGGCTGGTGGGCCGGGGGCTGGATGTTCTTGCCCAAGGAGTGGGACGAGGACCGCGAGCGTTATGTCGTCCAATATCCCCAGCAGCATGGCCTCTCGCTCGCCGATCAGCTACCCCCGGCCTTCCGCGAGTATCTGCCGCAGTCGATCACCGGCATCGTGGAGCCCTATCTTCAACTGGCCGATCCCCTGCGCCACATCTTTCACGTCAACCTCACGCTCGGCGAAACGGCCTACTACCTCTTTGGCTCGCTTTGGTCGCTGGCGGTGTGGGCCCTGGCCGGCGGCTTCATCACGCGCTACGCGGTGCTGCGCCTGAC
>JAKEHX010000313.1 GCA_022614795.1 Planctomycetaceae bacterium
GACCGCGTCGGCACCGGCCGCTGCGCCGTGTTCCATGACCTCGCCTTCGGGGAACCAGACGAAGTGCCCCGGGCCGAAGTGGCCTTTGTGCGTGACCAGTGTGCCGGAGAGGACGTACATCCCGTGGCCGCAGGGATGAGTGTGGGCCGGGTTGATCACGCCAGCCGGATAGCGGACCAGGCGAATCTCCGCGCCGGTTTCGGGATCGGTGTAGAGATTTTTGCGGAAGAGGGCCCGGCCGATGCGCTCGTTGAACCGCTCTTCCCAGGGCACGACGGCGGTGTCGATGGCGTAGAACTGGTCGGCGTTCATGGACGGCCCCACAATCGGCATGCATAGCGACTGAAAACACGCTCTCTTGTCCGCCGTAATTGTATCGGGGCCGAAAGGCCGTTACGACGCTGGAGCGCACCGCGCGTCGTAGAGCGCCAGCGACAGGCCCGCCCAGGGGCTCAGGCCGCGCGGCGTAAGGCCCAACGACCGGGCAGCCGCATCGCCGAACAGGCACTCGATCGCCGTGCGCTGGTCGGGCGCGTTGAGGCAGGGGGCAAGCACGGCCCGCGTGTACTCGATTTCTTCGTCGTCCAGCGCGGGCAGGGTGCAGCCGGCCCGGGCCATCACGTGACCCTCCTGGGCGAGCATGTCGGCCAGCGTGCGGACCGGGCCATGGGCGTGCTGCCAGGCGGCGCGATGCGCGGCCGCGAGGATGGTTTGGCGGATGGCCGATTCGCCAGGGGCCTCGCTGCTCCAGAGCACGCCGGTGAGCCACTGCCGCTGCCCGCGCTTGGGCTTGCGCAGGCGGAGCTTTTCGGGGCCGAAGCGCAGCTCGAACTCACAGGCAAAGCGGTTGGTCCCGCTGCCCAAGAGATCGTCGGCGACGATGGTTGCCACGCTCCACTCGCCGGGCACATGGTCCAGGTCGGCGGCGGCTTGGGCGGCTGCTTGAGCGGCGATTGCATCGGCATCCATGGCCAGCAAGGCGTCGAGCAGGGCCGTGACGTGGTCCCTGGCCATCGGGTTGATGGCCACCAGCGGAGCCAGATCCACGTCTGTTCCATCAGCGCTGAGCATCGTGCGGAGGTACTGCGTGAAGCGGCCTGGACCGCGGGGGATGCCGTGCAGCTCGCGCTGAACCTTCAGTAGCGGCGTGTAGTTGAGTTTCATGGGCGGACCCCCCGCGGCACGAGCGATTAAGCCAGGAGGCCGGGTCCACGGACCAGGTTCGCGCTGGGTGCCACTGCTGGCTTGCCCAGCAGTGCCCAGCACACGGGTGGACGAGCCACCCGTGCCACCCCAACTCTCAGCTCACTTCAGAAGCCGGCGGACAATCGGACGATTGAGAAGGGGCGGGCCGTGTGGCGTAGAGCCAGCTGGTGAACCAGCCGCCGCAGACGGCGATGAGAATGGCCCAGAAGGCGTGGGCGACGTTGACGAAGTCGTCCAAAGAGGGGCCATTGGGGGTGGGTCCGGCTCTCATGGCTGTTGTGTAGGTGGTCACCGGGACGATGTATGGCGTGCCAATCGGATTGGGGGCGATGTTGGGATAGGTCGTAATGCCAGCATTGGCGTTGTACGTGACCGAGTACGCCGCTGTAGCGACGGTTGTCGGGTAAATGGGAGATTCAGCTGGGGGTCCGAAGATCCGCATACAAGCGCTCGTAGTGAGGCGCGACGTGACGAGCGAGTGCGGACGGAGCGGGTTCGTCTGCGACGCATTCGGGTCGAGGCTCCAACTGTAGGCCAAGAGCAGCATGTAGAGCCAGCCGAACAGGGCAAAGCCGAACCACCAGGCCCGATCGGATCCCTGGCGAAAGATGGCCAGCGGCACAGCGGCGGCGAGCGCCAGGAGCGTCAGGCCCAGGAGGGTCGCGACCCAGGTGGGCGAGGCGCCGCGCAGGGCCACGCAAGCGACCGCGACGAGGGCGGTCCCCACGAGGAGCTGGCGGATCGAGAAGCGGAACGTGGGCGATGAGAAGAGTCGTTTGGCAGCCATGTAGACAACTCCGTTCGTGAGGTGGCGGCGACGGGTGGATTATAGGCGGCGGCAGGCGAAAAGAGGAAATGGACTTAGTGTACAGTTGTAAAAATCGTGACCAGACTAGTCACGGCGCAAAACTATTTTTAGCGGACTTACGGCGAGCCGCGCCGATCTAAATAGTGGACAGATATAACCTTATGAGAACACCGTCGGTCGTAAGTCCGATTCCTGCACAACCTGCGCGCGCAGAAACATTGACGCGCGCAATTCGGCGGAGGAAATTGCGGTGCCATTCAATGTTCCAAGTCCAAAGTTTTGGGGAGGACGGCCATGAGTCAGTTGGGTGAACAGGGATACGCAATTGTGGGGCAGCTTCCACCGCAGTTGACGCAGGCAGAAAAAGAGGAGCGACTGAGGTATTGGGAGGCCCGTCTGCGGGACATCAACGTCAAGGGCGCGGATCGTGCCGAGGCCCAGGAGCAGGCCAGGCTGTCGGCTGGTGCACTCGCCGCGGGAACATTTCCAGAAACCCCCGATTTCGCGAAAAATGGAAATGTCGCACCGGTCTCGAGACGGCAAAACACGGGCAATTCGCGAGATCGACATTTCCAAACGGGCGATGGCGGTGGAAACGTCGCGCAAGATGAGGCGCAGCAAGAGGTTGAGAACGAAATCGTGGCCCTGCGCAAGCAACGGCGCGGAAATGTTGCCGGGCCAGACTGTGTTGCCGGGCCAGATTATGCACCGAGGGCGATCGATGATTTCGTCCGGGGGCGGCTGGTGACGTTGCTGGGAATGGGACTGTCGATTCGCCAGGCGGCCGTGGCAACCGGCCTCAGTCACACTGCCGTGCGGCAGGAGATCAAACGGAACCCGGCGCTAATGGCCCAGGTGGAATTGGCCCGCGAGCACGCCTTGCTGGAACCGCTGATGGTGATCATCCGCGAGAGCAAACGGTCATGGCGTGCCGCGAGCTGGCTGATGAAGCATCTGGACGGCAAGCGCGGCGCAAAGAAACGGAAGGGAAAGTGAGAGGACTAATAACTGATTAAACTTGCTAACGTGGAGGCAGTCAGATTTGAGGCGTGTGTAAAGACGTAAGTTGCTCGCCGATAACGAGTTGGCAGGTTTAGTGTGGTGTGTGAAAGGAAGATGTTTTTGCGGAAAGTTTAATGGCCGGTTAGCACGGAGCACGCAAGCGTGGGACGTGGCACCCCGGTCGAGGCGCGGCACCCCAGCCTAGCCGAGCAGCCGCTGGGCGACGCTGAAATAGATGGTCAGAGTGATCATGTCGGCGATCACCAGGGCGATCGGGCCGCTGGCGACTTGCGGGTCGCGGCCCGTGAGGCGCAGGACCAGCGGCAGGGCCAGGCCGAAGGCGGCAGAGAACATGACGCCCAGGCCGATGCCCACGATCAAGCAGAAGGCGACTTGCGCGTGGCCCAGCCAGGCCAGGGCGACGATTCCCATGATGCATCCGCAGGCCAGGCCGAGAAGCAGCCCGGTGGCCGCTTCGCGCAGGACGCGGCTGACCAGCTCGGCAAGGGTGCAGGGCTTGTTGTGGAGCACGAGCAGGGCGAGCGTGACGGACTGGATGGCGACGCTTTCGCTGAGCGCGAGGACCACGGGCACGAAGAGGGCCAGGGCCACGACGTTCTTCAGCAGCCCCTCAAACATGTTGGCCAGAACCGCCGCGAGAATGCCGCCGGCAATATTGCAGAGGAGCCAGGGGAAGCGGCTGGTGAATCCTTCCCAGGGAGAAACTTGCTGGGTGGGGGAGACGTGAACGCCGATGAGTTGGAACAGGTCGTCCTGCTGCTTGGTCCGTTCGAGGTCGTCGATCCCTTCGGCGAACAGCTCGACATCGACGATGCCGACCATCCGGTCGCCGTGCATGACGGGGAAAGCGAGGAATTTGTGCTTGAGAAACAGGTCGCAGGCGGCGCGGACGTCGGCCGAGGAGTCGATCGTGACGACTTTGGTCACCATGATCTCGCGGATTCTGGCATCGGGCGGGCTGAGCAGCAGGCGGCGCGTGGGGACGACGCCTTCGAGGTGGTCCCGCTCGTCGGTGACGTAGAAATAGACGATGCGGCCTTGCGGCTGTTGAACGCGGAGATCGGCGAGCGCTTCGGCCACAGTGCGGTCGGCCCGCAGGCGGCAGAAGTCGAACCGCATGTGCTGGGTGACGGGCTGGTCGAGGATGTCGTCAGTGACCGAAGCCGACATGCTGTGGGAGGAATGAGTGGTGAGTGGTGAGTGGTGGGAGCGTAGGAGGAGCGTAGCGTGAGCGGGGAGATTCGACTAGTGCGAAGGACATGCGGCCCAATGGGCCGACCATTCGAGCGCTGGCT
This sequence comes from Planctomycetaceae bacterium, assembly GCA_022614795.1. GTDB lineage: Bacteria > Planctomycetota > Planctomycetia > Pirellulales > Pirellulaceae > CAYLLN01. The sequence continues at coordinate 4,333 of JAKEHX010000313.1, forward strand.
GGCGATTGCCAGCGCCGAATCAGCGTTTTCCGGCCTCTTTCAGAACGCGCTCAGCGAACTCGGCCTCGGGGCCGCTGAGGGGAGGGTCGAGGGGGCGGGAGTAGTCGAGGGTGTCGTAGCGTCCGCGGTCGTAGGCTTGTGCAATCAGCGGCTGCAAATGCAGGATGGCGTCCTCGTCAGAAACCCGCAGCGGAATGCGCATCGGCTTCAGTGGTTGGCCGAGCGGCATAAGATAGACGGCAATTTCGCCCGGGCGATCAGCACGCCGAACGCAACCCACATAAGTTGGCAATGGATGAATGCTGGCCAATGCAGGAAGAATCGAGTAGCGGTCGCCTTGCCGAGTAAGGTCGATCTCAACAAAGTTTACATCCGCCGTCAGACACTCATTCCGCTTCATAACGTACAGCTTCTGCCCGACTCCAGGTCGTTTATTGGAAGGACTGATCAACTCGATGGTGGTCACGACGCGGCTGCGAGTTTGCGAATCGATGATTTGAATGAACCGCTGTGTTGCGGGCTCGCCTCTCGCCTCAACCAAAAACAAGTCGGGACTTACTGCGGCGGCAGGTGGAGCCTCAAGTACTGCCGTTCCGCCATGCCGATCGCCCACGTCGACCACCCTCACGTCCGGATGACGCTCGCGTGGATCATCGGTGTCGTCGTGTTCCACGAGAACGCGCGATTCCATCCGCGCGCAAAGGTCGCCAGGAAGCTGGTCCTGAATTTGATCGCGAATATAAGTCACCAGCGCCGAATGGACGTCGAGCCAGTCCTGCTCCAGATAAGGGTCCATTCCAGGAAAAGGGCTGCGAATCATCGTTTCAATTCCAAGCGATTACCAAGGCGGTTGAGGGTTATTCAATTCTACACCACGTCGCAGTCAATCAAGCGTGAGCGCACGCTTGGCACCCCCCTCCCCTGCCCTGCCCCGGCGGATGATAATACGAGATTCCACTTGGGCGACGGAGCGAGCCCGTAGCCGACGCTGGCAGCGTCGGCCACGTGAAGAAACGGGAGGCACATCCATGAACGACAAACTCACCGGTCAGGGGATCACGTTTGACGATGTGCTCCTCGCGCCGCGGTATAGCGATGTCGTGCCCAGCGAAGTGGGCGTGAGCACGCAGCTTACCAGGCGGATTGGGCTCAATATTCCGATGCTCAGCTCGCCCATGGACACGGTGACCGAGCACGAGATGGCGATTGCCCTGGCCAAGGAGGGCGGCCTGGGGATCATCCACAAGAACATGTCGGTCGAGCTCCAGACCGAAGAGGTGAACAAGGTCAAGCGGTCGGCCAACGGCATCATCCTCGACCCCGAGACGCTGCGGCCCGATCAGCCGGTGAGCCGGGCCCAGGAGCTGATGAAGCTGAAGAATGTGAGCGGGTTTCCGATCACCGATGCTAGCGGCAAGCTGGTGGGCATTCTCACACGGCGGGATTTGCGGTTTCTGGAGAACCCCGATCAGCCCGTCCGCGAGGTGATGACCAAGGACAACCTGGTCACGGCGCGGGGGACTGTGACGCTTGAGGAAGCTGAGCGAATTTTAACGGCGAAAAAGGTCGAGAAACTTCTCTTGGTGGACGATACATATTGCCTGACCGGGATGATCACCATCCGTGACATCGACATGATGAAGCGGTTTCCCCATGCTTGCAAAGACCGGCTGGGGCGGCTGCGGGTCGGAGCGGCGGTGGGTGTGTATGACCTGGACCGGGCGGCCAGCCTCATCCAGACAGGGGTCGATATCCTCGTGGTGGATTCGGCCCACGGCCATTCGAAGAACGTGATCGAGACGGTCAAGCAGATCAAGAAGAAGTGGGACATCGATGTCGTCGCGGGGAACGTGGCAACTCGCGAAGGCTGCCAGGATTTGATTGCCGCCGGCGCCGACGCCGTGAAGGTCGGCATTGGACCCGGGTCGATATGTACGACCCGCGTGATCAGCGGCGTGGGCGTGCCGCAGATTACGGCCATTTACGAAGCCGCCCAAGGAGCCCGCGCGACGGGGACGCCGATCATTGCCGACGGCGGCATCCGCTACTCGGGCGACATGACCAAAGCGATCGCCGCCGGTGCACATTGCGTGATGATCGGCGGACTGTTCGCGGGCCTGGCCGAAAGTCCGGGCAAGACCATCCTCTATCAAGGCCGCACGTTCAAGGCATATCGCGGAATGGGCAGCCTGGGAGCGATGGTCAAGGGATCGAGCGAACGATACAGGCAAGCCGACAGCAGCGGGGGAACTGGCAAGCTGGTGCCGGAGGGAGTCGAGGGGCGCGTCCCGTTCAAGGGGCCGCTGTCCGACTTCGTCTATCAGCTCGTCGGCGGGTTGCGAGCCGGCATGGGATATTGCGGAACCAAAACGATCGAAGAGCTGCGGACGAACACGCGGTTCATTCAAGTCTCGGCCGCCACTGTGCGGGAGAACCACCCCCATGACGTTGCGATTACGCAGGAAGCGCCCAACTACAGCCCCGAGCACCACGACGCGAAGGGTGGGGAGTAGGGGTTCAGGGTTCAGGGTTCAGGGTTCAGTTTGGCGCGCTGTAGGGAACGCCCTCCGTGGCGTTCCGGGAGCGGCGCTCGCGGCCTGCGTTGCCTGGGGACTATACGGAATGGCGACCGCCGACGAGCCGCAGCGCTTCTCGCCCGACGCCTTCGCTCAGCCGATCGCGGCCAGTAGCGAGCCGACGCCGGTCGTTGCCAGCCACGAGCCGCCGGCGACCGGCGCGCCGCTGCGCTGGAAATCCAAGCAGATCGGCACGATGCGGATCGTTGAAGACACCCAGCGCGTGGTGACAAATCGGATGCCTGCTCGCGGCTGGAACAAGACGCGCGCGGACGGCCAGGTTCGCCCGGTGCAAGGACTCAGCAGCGATCCTTTCAGCGATCCGTTCGGCGACCGCAATGCGGTACGCCGCGCGTCGGACATCGAACTCGAACCGACCGATGCCGAGGCCAACCGGCCGGGTGCGACCGCCACTCAAGGCGTTGAAGAATTGCCAGCGCCCGTGCCATCCAGAGCGCCGCCCAGTGCGCCCTCCGCGCCGCGGCAGCTGCGGGGCTTCGCGTCTCCCAGTGCCGAGCCGATCGACAACTCCTATATCGCCCAGCCGCCGACTCCGGCGCCCGACTTGACTCCGCAGCCGCGGACTTCGGAGGGCGAGCTGCCCGCGGGTCCGGCTGGCCCCTGCGAGCGCATCTATAACGATCGCAACTGCTGCGACATTGAAGCCGGCTGCAAGGCGTTCCGCGAACAGCTCATTGCCGATTCGATCCGGGCGATCTCGCTCGACATCACGCCGCGGTTCATGCCGGACTTGTCGATAGAGGAAGACGAAGCGAAGCGGATGGACAAGCTGCGGCTGCTCGAATCGCGCACTTGGCGCGGCCGCCGCGGCGAAGTGCTGGCGACCGGCCGCATGACGAACTTGAAGAACGGCCGCGTCGTTCTCACCGACGACAGCGGCAACGAAGTCGCCAGCCTGCCGTGGGGCGAGCTGGGCGACGACGAGGTCTGCTACATCAACGCTTACTGGCGGCTGCCGGTCGAATGCACGCTGGGCGGTCGGCAGGTCGTCAGCCGCCACTGGCTTGCTTCGACCTGGCAATGGCAGGCGTCGGCGTTGTGCCACAAGCCGCTGTACTTCGAAGAAGTGCAGCTGGAACGCTACGGCCACACGACCGGGCCGTACACGCAGCCGTGGGTGAGCGGGGCCCACTTCTTCCTGAACATCGCCGCCCTGCCCTACCACATGGCCTATCAGCCGCCGCACGAGTGCCAGTATGCCTTGGGCTATTATCGCCCCGGCAGCTGTGCCCCGTGGATGATTCCGCCGGTGCCGATCTCGTTCCGCGGCGCCGCCGCTGAAGCGATTGCGATCGTCGGCGGGGTGTATTTGATTCCGTAGTCGACAACAAAGCCCCGACCATTGGTCGGGATGAGGCTGCAACCGGCGTCGATGTGCTGTCGGTGCCGGTCGCGATGCCAGGAGAAAGTGCTCAACACCCTGACCACTGGTCAGGGCTTTGATTGGCAGGCTTTACCAGGCCAATCTCCCCTCCACTGATCCCGCACCACCGCACTCCTTTCGGGAGCGATTGGCAAGCAAACGGCGAGGCCCGCGCGGCCTCGCCGGTTTGCATTTCTTGATTGGTCATGTAGGGCGAGTGGTTGGCAGTGGCTTGACAAGCAGCGAGAATATAGACATTCTGTCTGTATTCGTGCCTAGGGCGGTTTTATGGAAAGGTGAACACGATGCACGTCTCCCTTACCCTTGTCGTCTGGGCCCTCTTGGGGCAAGTGGAAACCAGTGCGGATGCTCCAAATTCGAGCGACGAGCAGGCCCAACAATCAGCCGAGCGCGTGCTGGCGCTGGCTACGCAGTATGAGTTTTACGCCGAGGCTTCGAGAAAGATGAAGTTAATTCTCCAGGACAAGCCGGTCCTGACCTATTCGAACCCCGTGCGCGGCGACGTATATGGGGACGTATTTGTCTGGACGCGCGAGGGGCGGCCCGAGGTGGTCGCGGCCATCTTTGACTACCGTACGAACAAGTGGATTGACAGCGAGTTGCACATGCTGGCTGGCGGCGGGACCGTCGGTGTGCGCGACGATCGCATTTTCTGGCAACCCGACAAGCCGGGAACCCGTTTCCAGCCGATCCCTGCGGCCGCGGCTCCTGCTGCGACGGCTGCGAAACGCCTCTCGCAGATGCGATCAATGGCCCGCGAATTCTCGGTCGAGCGCAACCATCCCGAGCAAGGCAAAGACTCCTTGCGAATCTTGTCGCAACCAATCTTTCGCTATGCCTCACCGGCCCTGGACATTGTCGATGGAGCGATGTTTGTGTTTGTCGAGGGGACCGATCCGGAGGCGTTCTTGCTCATCGAGGCAACTGGCAAAGAAAAGCCAACGTGGCAATTCGCTTTCGCCCGGATGAACATCGTCGAGTTCGACGGCC
>JAKEHX010000314.1 GCA_022614795.1 Planctomycetaceae bacterium
ACCGAGGAAACGATCATCGCCCGCGTCGGCGAAGGGATCGTCAGCGCGATCGGCAAATCGAAGGACCACATGGATGTGCTGGAGAACCCGGACCATATCTCGCGCGAGGTGCTTGACCGGCAGCTCGACTCGAATACGGCGTTCGAGATCGTCTCGATCGACATCGCCGATATCGACGTCGGCGAAAATGTCGGGGCCCGCCTGCGGGCCGATCAGGCCGAGGCCGACACCCGCGTCGCCCGCGCCCGGGCCGAAGGCCGCAGGGCCGAGGCGGTGGCGACCGAGCAGTTGCAATATGCCCGCATCGAGGAGAGCCGGGCCAAGCTGGTCGACGCCGAAGCCGAGGTGCCTAAGGCGATGGCCGAAGCGTTTCGCACGGGCCGCCTGGCGATTCTCGATTACTACAAGCTGCGGAACGTGCAGGCCGATACCAATATGCGGCAGGCGATCGCGGGCACGGGAATGACGGCGCAGACGAAAGCGTAACAACCGTTTGAAGTTTCAGGTTCCAGGTTTCAGGTTTCAGGTTGGGATGCGGTTAACTTGAAACCTGAAACTTGGAACTTGAAACCTTGATCCGTTTGAAGTTTCAGGTTCCAGGTTTCAAGTTTCAAGTTGGGATGCGGTTGACTTGAAACCTGAAACTTGGAACCTGAAACCTTGAACCATGGCAAATCGCGACGAAGTTGAAGAATTCCTCCGCCGGGCCGCTGCCCGCCGCGCCGCAGCACAGCAACAGCAGCAGCGGCCCCCTGCTCCACCGCCCCCGCCACGTCCCCAGCAGACCTTTCCCCAGCAACTTCAGCCCCAGCAGTCGTTCCCCCAGCAGCCGCAGCGCCGGACCGCGTCGCTGGCCGAAGTGGTCATGCTCCAGCCGGTCGAGCCACTTGAGGCGGAGGTGGTCGATGCCGAGTTGGCGGAACAGCCCGATCGGCTGGGGAAATACATCGCGCAAGACCTGCGCGGCGCGGAAGAGATTGCCGAACATACGCGGCACCTGGGAGAAGAGGTCGACCAGGCCGACGACAAGCTGGAAGCTCACTTGCACCAGGTCTTCGACCACAAGCTCGGGCAACTGAAGAAATCGACGATGGAACCGGCGGCGGCTTCTCCCTCGCAGGCGGCGCGCGACGCGGCGTTGCCTGGCGCGGCGAGCATCGCCCACCTTCTGGTCGATCCCCAGAACGTCCGCAACGCGGTGATCCTCGCCGAGATCCTGCGGCGGCCAGAGGACAGCTGGTAAGTCGGGAGGGCAAGGCTCCTGCCGAGCCGAGGGTTCACGGTGCAGAGGCCAGAGGTCGGAGGTCAGTGGAAATGGCAGCTCAGAAAGTCACCCCCGGCGTCACGCGCCTCGGCTGGGTCGGCACCGGCGTCATGGGCAGCTCGATGTGCGGCCATCTTGTAGGCAAGGGCTTTGCGATGACGGTCTATAACCGTTCGCGGGCCAAGGCCCAGCCGCAGATCGATCGCGGGGCTGCCTGGGCCAATAGCCCGCGGATGGTCGCCCAGCAGAGCGACGTGGTGTTTGCGATCGTCGGCTTTCCGCGCGACGTCCGCGAGGTGTTCCTTGGCGCCGACGGCATTCTCGCGGGCAGCAAGGCGGGGAACATCGCGGTCGATATGACCACGAGCGAGCCGTCGCTGGCGGTCGAAATCTATCAGGCGGCCAAGTCGCGGGGCGTGCACGCCATCGACGCGCCGGTATCGGGTGGCGACATTGGGGCTCGCGAGGCGCGGCTCTCGATCATGATCGGCGGCGATCGCGAGGTGGTCGAGGCCCTCGATCCATGCTGGCAGGCGATGGGCAAGACGATCATCCACCAGGGCGGGCCCGGCGCGGGGCAGCACACCAAGATGGTCAACCAGACGCTGATCGCCAGCGGCATGATTGGTGTGTGCGAGGCCTTGCTGTATGCGCACAAGGCGGGCCTCGACCTGAACACGGTGCTCCAGTCGGTCGCGCCGGGCGCTGCGGGAAGCTGGTCGCTGTCGAATCTCGGTCCGCGAATCATCTCCAACAATTTCGATCCGGGCTTCTACGTCGAGCACTTCATCAAGGACATGGGGATCGCCCTGGACGAAGCCAACCGGATGGGGCTGTGCCTCCCCGGCCTGGCATTGGCCAAGCAGCTTTATACAGCGCTGGCGGCGCAAGGCCACGGACGCAGCGGCACGCACGCGCTGGAATTGGCCCTGGCGCAGCTTTCGGGGATCGATTGGCGGAAGAGGTGATTGAAGCCCGCCCATGCAAGCGTGGGATGGGGCATCTTAGACACCGGCTCTACATCGTCGTCGTCCTCGTCCTCGTTCTCGTCCTCGTTCTCGATTGGACGCTCAGGCGGCGCGAAGGGGCCGCGACATGTGTTGGGCAAGGCTGTGCATCGTCGTCCCATCGAACGCGTGTTCGATTCGGCCCGCGCCCAATCGAGGACGAGGACGACGACGAGGACGAGTACGAAGACGACGAGGACGACGGCGACGCGTACGAGAGAATCCCGATCCCCTACGTCTCGCAGATGCTCATCTTGCAGATCGTCTCAAGAATCTCGACGTACTCGGTCACCAGCTCGTTCCGCACGGCAGCGACGGCGCCGACCGTGCCGATGATAATCACCGTCACGAGCAGGACCCATTCCAGCGTGATGGCGCCGCGGCGGCGGTTGCGGCAAGGGCGGCGGCCAGCAGAGTCAAGGTGCGACATCGGTGAGCAATCTCCTGGCGGCTATTCCTTGGTGGCGACCGAGCTGATTTCGAAGGTCCGTCCGGTGTAGTCGATTCCGTAGAACTTCAGAATGTTTACGAACGGGCCGGATGTCAAACTCAGGCACACGGTGACGCGGACTTCGTCGAGGTCGAGGACGGGGGTGGCGGGGGGCACGCAAGGCAAGGTGCCCCGCTGCTCGATCGGGATCGCCGCGGTGGGATCTTCGAGCACCAGCGACATGTCATCGCCGATTTCCAGCCGGTATTCCTGAAGGATCCGGTTGACCACGCAGACCAGCTCGTCGGCATCGGCTGGGCTGACCTTAGCGGCTTCGCGGGCGGCGACGGTGGCGGCGTGCGAGACCGTCTGCTTGACGATCAGCGCCAGGCCGAACTGGAAGGCCGCGAAAGACGCGATAACCAGCACGACCAGCACCAGGACCGACTCGAACGTCGAAACGCCCGAGCGGCGAGCGGCGCGAAATGGGCGGTGCGGTGCCATGCGTGCGAAGGTTCCAAAGAGAGTTGGAACCAGAGAGCGAAGCACATGCCGTGCCAACGTGGGAGCAAAGCTGCAAACCTTGAAGAAGAACGAGTGAGCCGGCTTTGGCCGCGTTGCGTTGGCGAAACACGCTGTTCCCTTGTTGAAACATCGATGCGCCGGGCAATTGGCGAGTCGCTCGCATGCGTCGGCGGTGCGGCCCATCGTAGATGGCGATTTGTGATGATCGTTGGGTCCGCTGGCGCGGGATGTATCGAATGCGATGCGCAGGGCCGCTCGGTGGAGAGCTGTTTGCAGCAGCATGGCACGTCAGTTGCGTCACACCAGGCCGGGAGATTCTCTCGGCCGATCGCCGCCCCCGTGCCCGGGGCGAGCTTCGGCCGCAATTTCCTACTCCTTGTCGCGTCCGTTCGAGGAACACGCATGCCAACCAGCCGCCCCGTCCCCGACCGCCGCCCTGTGCCGGCCCGCTGCCGCCGGCGCGGCGGGATCGCTTTCGAGATGATCATGGTGCTGGTCGTCCTGATCATCGTCACGGTGGGGATCGTGCAATTCGGCGTGTTCCTGGCCACTGCCGAGCAGGTGGCGATGGCCGCCCGCGTGGGGGCGCTCGAAGCCTCGCAGACCATTCTGCTGCCGGCGGCGCCGGGCCCGGTCCCCGCGGACATCATCGAAGCGATCGAGCACCAGCTCGAAAGCTCGTGCATCGACTGGTGCCACATTCGCGTGGAACACAATGTCAACCCGCCCGGCAACACGGCGGTTGTGCTCGAGTCGGACGCCGTACCTGTGGTCCCCTGCGATTGCGACCCCAAGACGAACCTGGCCACTTCACCGGGCTTTGCCATTGCGCCCACCCGGTATGTCCGCGTGACCGTCTGCGTTCCGCTGAGCCAGGTAATGCCCAAGCAACTGTCGTTCTTTGGCGAGCAGATTTACGACCCGAACAACACCTACGAACATACGGCGATTTATCGATATGAAATTGGAACGCCGTGATTGCTTAGAGCTTAGTGCTTAGATCTTAGTACTAAGTACTAAGTACTAAGTACTAAGTACTAAGGGCCACCTTCGAGCCGGTATCCTATGGCAAAACGTCGCACCGCACCGTCGCACACAATCGCCGCACACCGCCCGAGTCGTCCCGGCCGCCGCGGCTGGGCCACGCTGTGGCTGATCATCTGGCTGCCGGCGCTGCTGGCGCTGTTTTGTGCCTTGATAGGCATTGCCAACCTGTGGCTGGCACGCGTGGAGCTGGAGAACTCGATGGAAGCCGCGGCTTTGGCGGCGGTGAAGCACTGGGGCGACGCCAGCGGCGGCGACACGCTGATTCCGCGGCAGATCGGCCAGGCCTACGCCGCGGCCAACTGCGTGCGAAAGGTTGATGTGGCGATCGGGACGAACTACAGCCTCGGCGGCGGTCCCAATCAGAACGCCACTTGCACCGTCGGCATGACCCCGCCGACCGGCAACCTGATCTTCGGGGCCATCGACGACACCGATCCCAACAACATCATCTTCAATGCGGGCATCCAACCCTCGTGCGGCATCGGCACCGTGCTGTTCGACGCTTCGGCCCAAGGGCCAGGCAACCTGCTCCAGGACAATGCCTGGGGGATCGCTTTCCAGAACACTGCCGGGACACCGGCCAACCTGCGGATCGTCCAGGTCATCTACGACTTGCAGGCCAATGGTGGAACGGGCCTGTTTGATCTGGGGGCCGTCGGACCCGCCGACGGGCCGACGATCACCGACAACGTTTCGCCACACCTGATCTCGGTGACGTGCATGGGAACAACCCACGAGCAGCCCGACCTCGAAGGATTCACCAATCCCACGGCACAGATCATCTTCAGCCCCGCCTCGGGTCTTAGCCCGACGCTGACGATTGACTTCCTTGCGGACGGTCTGGCGGACGACGGCTTTGCCCCGTGCGACCGGTTCCGGTTTGGTGCGCTGACCACGGGCGTCGGCGCCGGCACGCCTCAAGGGGGCGACGACGACGACGGCGACGGCATTGGCCAGGACATGGTGGAAGTGACCGTGTTCTTTGAACAGGGCGGAGTTCCTCTCCCGCCGGTTACCGCCGTCTTCTTCAACAACGACGAGAAGAGCAATCAGTGCATCTGCCCGCCCCTGACCGATCCGGCCTGCAATTCGCTCGTCGTTCATCCGACGCTGATTCCGGATTTGCCCTGCCCGCCGGCGTCGGGCAACAACAACAACGGCCAGTCGTACGTGCTGTTGTCCGGCGCGAGCGACCGCAAATTTGGCGTGCGGGCTCAGGCGATCATTCCCGTGGCCGATTTTGGCTGTGTGTTCCTAGGAACGGTGCCGCAAGGGTGCGTGCAGGCCAAGGCCACTGCGATTTACGACTGCGTGACGCGGCGGCCGCGCCTGATCCGGATCGACACGTTCATCTGCCCGGGGCCCGATGAGGCCGACGGCGTGATCGTCTGCGACTTCTGTGCGCCGGGACCGTGAATCGATTTCGGATTTAGGATTTAGGATTTCGGATTTGAATCCTAGACCATAGTGCAGCGCCAAGACGTCACTTTGGGATGGGTGCCACGTCCCACGCTTGCGTGGGCGTGCCGATTCACCCCTGCGTTGCCAAATTCCGCTTGTTACGACGCGCTCGTGCATTGCTGCTTCCATCGCCTACAATACGAATTGGGTGCGCGTCTGGGGGGCCGATCTAGCGGTGGAGTACGGACGATGAACAGCGCAGCTTGGCTGGCAGCCCTGGTGGCACTGGCGGCGGGGTGCGGCAAAAAACCCACGCCCATTCCCGTGCCTTCCAGGCCAGCAGTCAGTCCAGTTGCGGCGGCTGCCGACGAGGCCCGAGCGGCTGCTGAAGCGGCAGCGGCGAAGAAGGCCGAGGAAGATAAGGCAGCCGAGCAGAGCGCCGCCCAGACGAGCGCCGCCCAGGCGAGTCAACCAGCCGAGCAACCGGACGCCAGTGCAACCGCTTCCCCGCCGCCTCCGACATTTGCGACCGAGCGCATTCTGCTGTTGGCCCCGCGGAATCCGCTCGTCGTCGAGTTTCAGTTGTCAATCGACGGCCTGCCGCACACGCAGGCCCTGGGGCGGCTGGTGGAGGAGGTGCTCAAGGTGGCCGACACCGATGGCGACGGCCGGCCGACGTGGAAGGAGGTGACCGAGAGCAAGCGGTTCAAGTACGGCCAGTTCGGCAACGTCGCGATCACCGATGAGAACAACTACAAGCAAGTGATCGAGATGTACGACGCCGATCGGGACGGCACGGTCGATGCCAGCGAGCTGCCGCGGTTTCTGACGCGGAACGCCGGATCGGCGCGGGCCTTTTCGGTGCGGGGGCTGGCCGATTTTCGCAAGCGGGGTCGCGACTGGCCGCTGTGGGTCATTCTCGATGCGGATGACGACGGCGCGATCACGGCTCAGGAACGGGCCGCAGCGGCGGGACGCATCTTGAGCCGCGATACGGACGACGATGAGATTGTGTTGACGGGGGACGTGAACCCGCGGGTGCCAAACGATCCGGGAATGAGGATGACGACGCGGCGTCGCGGTTCGCAGACGGCAGTCCGTTTGCTGGGGCCGCATGCCGATTGGGATTCGGTGAAGGGCTCGCTCGAAGGAAACTACGCGGGGGACCGGTTCGTGCGGGCCGATACGTTCCCGCTGACGCCGGAGCTGTTCACGCAGCTCGACAAA
>JAKEHX010000315.1 GCA_022614795.1 Planctomycetaceae bacterium
GGAGTAGACCGTCGTCCAGTAGTACCGTCTTTCCCTTGGCAGGAGCGCCAGACTCCGCAGCCCGACTATCGGAAAACGAACGAACTGTCGTTTCACCAATCAATTCCAGGCGCGTCGCGTCCGGATAATCGACGATGGCCCGCCCTTCCTCGCCGACAGCCAGCCCCTGGCTCTCGAATATCTGCTGGCCAGTTTTTGCCGGAAGCCGTCCACCCTCCTGGGTGAGGATGAAGACATCGCCCTGGAACTGCTCCAGTCGGGCGACCGGCAGAGTCGGCCCCGTCCCATTGCCTCGCGGCCAGAAAATGACCCCGAGCACTACCGCAGCCGCGGTGGAGGCGCCGGCAATCAGCCATCCCCTCCGAGTTGTGAAAGAGACTGTCAGCTTGGTGATCTTCCGGTTTGAACCCGTCGAGCGATGACCGGGGAATTGAGACTTCCCAGGCTGTCTCGCCTTGGCTAATGTTTCCGGCTCAACTCCATCTGGTTTCTCCAGCCGACCGTCTCGCCACTCATCATCCAGTAAAGCAGGCGTCGGTAACGGGGTTTCGTTGGCGAGGGCGGTACGAATGTCAGCCAACACGCGGGGCACCTTGACCTGAATCGCCAACTCGGCCAGCAACCGGTCAAGCCGACCGTATTCGCCAGCCAGCTCGCGACACGAAGGGCAACCTGCAAGATGCGCCTCGACCTGTTCGGCGTCTTCCGGGGAAATCTCGCCGGCCAGCCAATCGCTCAGCAGCAGCAAGGTTTGATCGCACGGGAGCGACTTCATGGGCCTACCTCCCAACCGAGGCGCCGACGCAGGCATTCTCGCAGCGCTTGCCGGGCACGAAAGAGGATGGACTTCACGGTATTGAGTTTGACGTCCAGGGTTGCCACAAGCTCGGTCAGCGGCGCGCCTTGGAAGTAATGGCCGCGCACGATTTGTTCCGCCCGTCCGTCGAGTGTTTTCAAGCACTCGGCCAGTGCCTCGCGCTCGGCGGCGCCCGCGTTTGGCTCCGGATCGTTGTACGCCCCTTCAATCGCCGCTTCGATCAGGGTTAGCTTCGCATCCAGGCGCCGCGCGGCGAGCGCCAACCGGCGGGCGATGGCCCTCAGCCAGGCGGCAAAATCCGCTTCGGGGAAGAGGCAGTTCAGCCGGCGATAGGCGACCAGGGCGGACTGCTGTACGACATCCTCGGCCGTGTGGTGGTTCCCACACAGCGCCCGGCTGTAGGCATAGAGCATCGGCAGGTGCGGCTCCAGAACTTCCGCAAACGCCTCCGCTGATCCCGCTTTCGCTTTCGCGAGGAGATCGGTCTCGTCGCTGCCGGCCACGCGCATAATGCTCCCTGGACGCTCATTTTTCCAACCCGTGGACGCCCCGCTTCGGGTGCGTCCACTTACTAATGTCGCAACCAGGCCCCAGGTTGCAAAGAAATGCAGGACAGGCTCAGACTGGCTGAACCTGACCAGCAGGGCTTCCAGTTGCTCTGGGGCAGTCAGCTTCCGTCTTCCGTCGAACTTCTCCTCCGGTTTCACTTCACGGACCCGGATGTCGCCACGGGCCGTCGGTTGTCAACGTGACACCCCCCGTCACGGCGCCCACTCCGTCAGTGCCGAGCACGATCAGGCCATCTTGGGATCGTTGCCGGATCTATTCCGTGATGCCCTATGCAGTGTGGAATTCGTGAAGAACGTGAAATAAATCAACGGTTGGCGCATAGTACTCAGTGACAGCGGCATTTTAAGGATCACTACTTGAAGCATAACGATGCATTCCAGGATGTGGCAGAATCAAACAGCGCACTGGCAGAGATGTTTCGCGAGCAACAGCTCCCGCTCCGCCAGTTCCTGCTGGGGTTGCTCCGCAACCGGGCCGAAGCCGACGACGTGCTCCAGCAAGTGTTCCTCAAGTTGGTGGAAAACTGGCCATCAATGCGGCTGGACACCGCCAAATCGTGGCTGTTCACGGTGGCCTATCACGAGACCCTGGCCCTCCGCCGACGGCGAGTTCGGCACGACACGGCTTTGGCCGAATTGTGGGCGCGGCCGGCGTGGATCAGTCAATCTCCGCCGCCAGCAGATGCCGAAGCTGTGCGCCGCGAGGAGATCGACACGGTTCGCCAGGCGTTGGCCGAATTGCCGGAGACGCAGCGCGAGGTGGTGCGGCGGCGCGTGTACGAGAATCAAAAGTTTGCGGACATCGCAGCCGAGTTGGGTTGTCCGTTGGGAACCGTGTTGACCCGCATGCGGCTGGCCTTGAAAGCCTTGGCCCGTGCGCTACAGGAGTGATTCAAGTGGACGAAGAACGTGACGACTTGGACCTGCTGGCCTTTCGCTACGTGGCCGGAGAGATGCGGCCCGAGGAGGCCGGCGAATTCGAGCTGCGGATGGCGGAAGATCAAGCCGCCCGCGACGCCATGAGCCAGGCCGTGGCCCTGGCGGAACGCCTGCTGGAAGCGCGGCCAGCGCAGGAACCGCTGGTCAGAACTCGACCGGTCGGACCGCCAGCGGCCGCTGTCGCTCGGCGGCACGCGCTGCGGAACATCGCCCGGCCGCTGGGCTGGATGACGGCCGGCGCCGCCGCGGCTCTGCTGATGGTGAGCCTGACTCGCGCTCCGGACAATCCGGCCATCGAGCCACGCCCCGGTTCGGTGCTGCCTGAAGCATCCCGCCTTCGTCCGTCGGCCGACGCTGTGGTCTGGTCCCAATTACATGCCAGTCAAAACTGGGCTACGGCCGACCTGGAGCGCTGGCTGGAGGAACCGCCGGAATTGGCAAACAACGACGCCCGCGATTTGCTCGGATCGGCTGCTGTGCCGTCGTGGGTCAACGCGACATCGACCGAGCAACCGAAATGAGGAATGCCATGATGTTTCACGCTTCCGATCGATACTCGCTCGCCGCCCGTTGCGGCGTGTTGGCGGGATTGTTCTTGACGGTGCTGGCCGCTTCACCTGCCGGCCATGCACAGCAGCGGCCGCCGCAGGGGAGGCCGTCGAACCGCGGCGCCACGCCGCCACGCGAGTTGGAGTCTCCGCCGGTGGCCGGCATCCGTGTGCAAGGCATTTCACGCCGCTCGGTCACGTTCACTCCCGAGCGCGAGGCGGCGGCGTTGACGTTCGTGCGAAACAATCGACCGGAATTGCTGAGCGTTCTGGAAAATCTCAACGGGAGCAGGCCGGACGAATACCAGAGGGCCATCTGTGATTTCTTCTGGACCAGCGAAACGCTGGCGGCGATTCGACAGGACGACCCGAAACGGCACGACCTGGCGTTGCGGACCTGGCGGCTGGAAACGTACTCGCACCTGCTGACTTCGCAGTTGGCCCGCCGGCCCGCCGACGCCGAGCGGCTGCGGGCCGAGTTGGAGCAAACTGTCCAGCAACTCGTCGACGCGCAGATCGACACGTCGGCTTACGAGGTGAAGCGCCTGGAAGCCCAGCTGCGCCGCGCCCAGGACCGCCACCAGCGGCTCGCAGGTCGCCGCCCAGAGTTGATACTCGAGCGAATGACGGCATTGACGCAAGCCATCGAGCAGGCGGACAGCACGTCGCCCAAGAATCCTTCCCAACCAATGTCACCCGTTACAGGAGTTAAATGATGTCTGTCATCCGTGGGACCGTGTGGGCTTCGGCCGCGTGCTCGCTCCTTTTGATCGCGGGCAGCGCCTCGGCTCAGCGCGAGAGAAAGCCGAATGCTGTTCCAGCGCCGGCCGATGCAGTTCGGCCCCAGGCCGAAGCGCCGACGATCGTCGGCAAAGTCGCGGCCTACGAGGCCGACAAGTCGATCACCGTCGAGGTCAAGATGCGGGGCGGGAAAAGCCGCCAGACCGAGTTCAGCATCGTCAAAGACCAGACCAAGATTGAGCTGCTGGGAGACGCCAAAGAAATCGCGGTGGGCTTGCCGGTGTCCGTCTGGGCCGGCAAAGACAACCCCAAATCGGCAACCAGAATCGTCGCCGGCGCCAATAACGCCCGGCCACAGCCCGGAAATCGACCGAACCGCAATCCACCGAACGCCAATCCATCGAACCCAGCGGAACAACCCCGGGCGGCGCAACAGCCAATGGGAAGGGGGCAATCGAAGGGGAAGTTGAAAGGCCTGGACGTCGCCAAGAACACGGTCACGGTCACAACCTCCAATCGCGCGACAGGCAAGGTCGAGACGACGTATGAGCTGGCCAAGGATGTCGTGGTCCTGCGAGACGGCAAACCGGCTAAGATCAGCGACTTGAAACAAGGCGGCAGCATCACCTTCAAGTTGTCCCCGGACCAGAAGACTGCCGTCGGCATCAGCGAAACGGGTAAGACGCTGATGGCCCCCTTGAAGTCGGTCGATCCGGAGAAGAACAGCATCACCTTGACCGTCACCACGGGCGGGCGAAATGCCCCCCCTGAAAAGAAAGACGTCACCCACGAGCTGGCGAAGGACGGCAAAGTGACGCTGGAAGACAAGGAGGTCAAGCTCGCGGAGTTGAAAGACGTGAGACCCGGCTCAAATATCCAACTGACGTTTTCCGTGGATGATGAGAACAAACTGGTTCACATCCATTACGCTCCCAGTCGTCGCTAAACCGGCGGGGAATGAGTTACTCGCCTGCCGTTCACCCTGGAGGATCGAGGCATGTTCGCAGCCCGCATCACTCGCTTCACGGTTGCCGGCGCTCTGGCGCTGGCCTGTGGACTGTTTGCCGCGCCGGTCGCTTCCGCAGACGTCCAACTGCCCGACCAGACCACGGTGGAAAAGGTCGACTTCGAGCGGCACATCATGGGTCTGTTGGGAAAAATGGGCTGCAACGCCAGCGCGTGCCACGGCTCGTTCAAGGGCCAGGCGGGCTTCCGCCTGTCCCTGTTCGGCTCGGATCTGGAAAAAGACTACGCGGCCTTGACCGGTGACGGCCGCCGCATCAACCGGGCCGATCCCGACGCCAGCCTGCTGCTCCAGAAGCCCACGAAAACCGTGAGCCACGGCGGTGGCTTGCGGTTCGAGAAAGATTCCTGGCAATATCAGATCCTGCGGACCTGGATCAAGCAGGGCGCCCGCTGGGAGAAAGACAGCGGGGCGATTGTCGCGCTGTTCGTCGATCCATCCGAGTATGCGTTCACCCGCCCCGGCGAAACGGGCCAGCTCAAGGTTCGGGCCAGGTTCGGCAACGGCGAGGAAGAAAACATTACGGCCTTCTGCAATTTCCGCAGTAACAACGAGGGCGTTGCCGAGGTGTCCCCGCTCGGCCAGGTCAAGTCGCGCCAGGCAGGCGACACGTTCCTGGTAGTGTCCTACCGGCAGGAAGTGATACCGGTGCGGACCACCGTTCCCCGGGAAGCCCCGGCAGGCTTCCAGTATCCGCAGGTGCCGGAGGTCAACTACATCGACCGGGAGGTCTTCGCCAAGTTGAGACGGCTCAATATCGTACCGTCGGACCTGGCCGATGATGCCGAATTCCTCCGCCGGGTGACGATCGACACCATCGGCATTCAGCCGACGCCGGGCGAGGTGCGCACCTTCCTGGCAGACCAGGACCCCGACAAGCGCACCAAGAAAATCGACGAACTCCTGGAGCACCCGATGCACGCCGCCCTGTGGGCGACCCGGTTGTGCGACATCACCGGCAACAACACCGTTTCACTCGAGCAGCCGAACTGGATTCGAGCCGAGCGCAGCCAGATGTGGCATGACTGGTTCCGCAAGCGGATGGCCGACAACATGCCCTGGGACCAGATCGTCGAGGGGATACTGTGTGCCACGAGCCGCGAAGGCCTGCCCGTTGCAGACTGGATCAAGCAAGCGGAGGAATTCGACGCGGCCAACTTGAAGGGCAAGGCCACGACCTATGCCCAGCAGCGCAAGAGCCTGGACCTCTTCTGGCGGAAGCGCATGTCGCTTGAGGTCATGGGCGAGCAGACGGCGGCGGCCTTCCTGGGAGTGCGGCTGGAATGCGCCCAGTGCCACAAACACCCCTTCGACCGCTGGACGCAGAACGACTACCGCAGCTACGCCAACGTCTTCGCCCAGGTGAGCTTCGACGCCTCGCCAGAGGCCAAGCCGGCCATCGACGCCACGAATAAGAAGCGCGGGGCGACTAACGCCAGAAATTCGGTCATTCTCAAGGAGGTCTATATCGGCCCGGCGGAGAA
>JAKEHX010000316.1 GCA_022614795.1 Planctomycetaceae bacterium
TCCAGCTCCGACACATCCGACAGCACGACGACATCCACCGCGTCCAGGTCCGGCAGCCGATCGCCCGGCTCAATCGTCCGCGGCTCGAAGGGACTGGCGGAATAAAGCTCGCCCGCCGGAGCCAGCCGCAAGGCCGACTCGAAGAAGTACGTGGACGAGAGGACGGGCGACGCCGACGCGCGGCCGTCGATCAGCAGCACCTGGTAGGGCCGCGACGCCAATAGCGCCACGTGCCGCGCATTGTCGGCGGGCAAGTCGTCCTCGGTTTCGATGGACACGGTCCCCTGCCACAGGCCGTCGGCCAGCGGCGGCAAGTCGAACCGTTTTGATTCGAGCGTCCCCGGCTCGATTTTCATCTGCTCGCGGAGCGTGATCTGGCGGCCTGCCGCGCTGCCGGAGGCAGCCAGCTTGAGAACGACCGGCAAATCGATCGCCGTAAACGGGCTGCCGTTGTAAACCGTCACGTGCAGCGACGTTTGTTCGTCGGGGCGCAGCCACGCCCGCTCGGGCCGGGCCTCGGTCACGGCGAGGTTGCTGACGGCCGAGCGCCCCAGGTCGTGCAGGTGCGTGGTCACATCGTCGGGCAGCTCATCGACCTCGCTCCAGGCCAGGCCGCTTTGCTGGAGATCGGTCAGCACGTGCAGCACGCGCGGCCCCGGCGGCGCCTTGGCCAGCGTATCGCGGGCCCATTCGAGAGCCACGCCGTAATCGGTCCCGCCGTGGCACGCCTGGGGCGCGACGAGCTTCGTCAGCAATTCATTGCGGCCGGGGTCGCGGGGCTTCGATTTGTCTTTGTCCGTGTCCAACACGGGCGCGAACAGCGGGTGAATTGCGTGATCGAAAAAGGCGATCTCAAACCGCGAGTTGTTGCCGGCCTTGCTCACCAGGTCCCGCACGGTCGCCACGGCCCGCTCGATCGACCGGGTGCCATCCTGCTGCGCCAGCTCCATGGTCGCCGACTGGTCGATCAGCACCACGACCGATTGCTTTTCGCCCGCCGCCCGCAACGCCAGCAGGTACGGGCGGGCGAAGAGGAACGCCAACAGACCCACGCACGCCAGCCGCAACATGAGCAGCAGCCAGCGCATGACGCGGCGGCGGCGGGCGTTGTGCTCGAGCACAACGCGCAGGAAGCGCAGCGTCCCCAGCTCGACCTTTTTGGCCCGCTGGCGGAACACGAGATGGATGATGATCGGAACCGCCAGTGCGGCAAGCGCGCCGAGGAATCCGATCTGAATAAACGACATCGGTCGACTTCAATTAACTTGGCTTGGGAATGTCGAATGTCGAAATGCAAATGACGAAGGAATGACGAAAGTCAAAACCCGAATGTCTCGGAGCGATTCGTCATTCGTGCTTCGGAATTGATTCGTCATTTGACTTTCGACATTCGTCCTTGGCTAAAACGATTTGGCTCGGCGAACGAGGTAATCCAGCAGCGCCTGATCCAGCGGCTCGTCGGTCACCAACTCGACCCGGTCGACCGCCCGGTTGCGGCACTGCGTCTCCAATTCGCTCTGCCACTTGCGGACTTCGGCGAGGTAGCTGTCGCGCACGCCGTCGGCCTGCGTCGTCAGGATCTCGTCCGTTTCCAGGTCGTGAAACTTGCAGTGCCCTTCCAGCGGCAGGTCGCGCTCGTAGCGGTCCCACAGGTGGAACAGGATCACTTCGTGATTGTTAAACCGCAGCCGCTCGATGCCCTGCATCAGCGAGTCGAGGTCGTCGAACAGGTCGCTGAGCACGACGACGATGCCGCGGTGCTTGCAAAGTTCCGCCGCCTGAGGAAAGGCCCGGGCGGCGCTGGTCGCTTTGCGCGGCTTGGTATTGCTGATGAGCCGGAGGATTTCGCCGAGCTGGTGCGGGCGGGCCTTGGGCGGGATGTGCTCGATCACTTCGTCGGCCAGGAGGATGAGGCCCACCGCGTCGTGCTGCTTGAGCGCCAGGTGGGCCAGGGCCGCGGCCAGGGCCGCGCCATATTCCAGCTTGCTCACCCCCTTGCTGCGGCAGTCCATCGACCCGCTCACATCCAGGAGCAGGTACAGGTTCATGTTCGTTTCGGCGTCGAACTGCTTGACGTACAGGCGGTTCTGCCGGGCGAACAGCTTCCAGTTCACGTGCCGCAGGTCGTCTCCCTGGGCATATTCGCGGTGCGAGGCGAACTCGACCGAGAAGCCGACGAACGGACTGCGGTGCAGACCGTGCATGAATCCTTCGACGATGCCGCGGGCCCGCAGCTCGAGATTGTCGAGCCGCGAGAAGAACACGGGGTCAGCGAGCATGCGGGGGTCGAAGGTCATGGGATCGGGAGTCGGGGATCGGGAGTCGGGAGTTCTCTTTCGTTCTCGTCCTCGTCGTCGTCCTCGTTCTCGAAAATGGGGTTCAGCGCTCAGGGTTCAGCGCTCAGCGCTCAGGGTTCAGGGTTCAGGGTTAGGCGGAGCTTCAATTACATGCCCGGCACTGCGGTAAGGTCCGCTCGCCGGAAAGCCGGTCAGTTGGTCAAAGCGGGCAACCTCCTTGCCGTCCAGCTCGACGACCACTTCCGCCCAAGTCATCCGGGACAGCGCATACCGCCAGCCCTCCTTGTCGGCTTCGAGCCAGAGGGCCGCTTCGGGATTCGTCCCGTAAACGAACACAAACAGCCCGCCATCGACAATGCCCGCGGACGCATCGTCGTAGCGGTCGATCGGCTGCGGCAGAAGGCGCAGGGCGGCAAAATCGCCCATGTGCTTTTCCGAGACCGTGAACCGCCGCGCCAGCGCGCGAAGCTGCACGAGGCGCTGCCTTTCGCCGGCTGCCGGCTTTTCCGCAGGCATGAGCGCGGCGAACTTGGGCGCGGGGCCATGGGCGGGCAACTTGGCCCGGGCCGAGCTCACGGTAAAGGGCGCATCCGTAAGCGACACCAGCTCATACATGAGCCGGGGCTCGTCGGTCTCGGCCCGCAGCCAGTATTCGAGCGACACAATCGCCTGAGGCCGGCCCGCCTGGCCCAGCCGCCAGATGCCCGCGGCCGAATAGCCGCGGGCCGGATCGCTGTATTTGAAGATCGGCGACTTGCGAAGCGCTAGGCGAGCGTTGTCGGCGTCGTCCGCCTCGATCTTCAAGGATTCCGCAGCCGCCTGGAGAAACTCGGCCGCCCGCCTGGCCGCAGCGTCATCGCCGGCCGGCCCTTGGCCCTGGCCAGCCGCTCGCGACGCAAGCACGCACCCCATCGCAATCCAGAGGCAGAGGCAACAAGAAAATGCTGGACAGGAAAATGCAAGGGGGGCGATTCTGCCGCTCCCCATTTTCCTGTCCCGCATCTTCCTGCTGTATTGTTCGATTCTCATTTTGGGCTCAGGTCAGCGGGCCGCTGCTCGACGCGCCAGTGCAGGTAGTACTTGCCTTCCGACCTGCCGGGCGCGCCCCGCTCGCAGGTCCACAGCGACCGCTCGCCGTCTTTCACCGCCATCGACAGGTTGCCGAAGCGGGCAAACGCCGCTCGCATCGCCGGCTGAGAGGCGCTCTCATACTGCTCGAGCAGCAGGACCAGTTCCGGATCGGTTGCCAGGGCGAATACAAACAGCGCCCCGTCCGCCGCTCCTTCGACCTTCTCGGGATAGCGATACAAGGGCTGCGGCATCAGCCGCAGCTCGGTTGCTTCTTCAGCCGTGATGCTGGCGGTGAAGCGGCGGGCGGCGGTCCGCAACTGAATCAGGCGAGCGGCGCGCGACGAGGCCGGCGCGGGGCTGCCGGCCAGGGCCTGCCAGGCGATCCCGGGTTCGCCGGCCGACCACAGCGACTGGCCCCCGCGCACGGCCTGCACGTCGGGCTCTTCCACGAGCGAGTGCCACTCGTGCGTGATATTGCGGAGGCCGGTGTCGAGGCGGTTCAATGCCGACCAGATGCTGCCGATGACGGCGGGGCGTCCGCGGTCGGTCCACAGGAACATGGTGCCGTGCTGATCGGTGGCCCGGACGGGGTTGGTGTAAAAGAGCAGCGGCGTCGGCGCCAGGTCGAGCTTCGTCTCGCCGCGGCGCATCTCGATCGACTGGGCAATCTCGGCATAGACCGCCTGCCACTTTTCTCGCAGCGCCTTATCGGCATCGGTCGGCTCATTGGCAACGGCTGGCAAAGCAAACAGACTAGAAATTGAAATTGCGAGCCACAAACAACAAGAAAATGAGGGACAGGAAAATGAAAGGAGACCCATTTCGCCTCTCCCTATTTTCCTGTCCCCCATTTTCCTGTTGTCCCGTTCCCTTCCCATCACTTGTTCTCCTCGACCGACACCGACTTCAGCAACCG
This sequence comes from Planctomycetaceae bacterium, assembly GCA_022614795.1. Lineage (GTDB taxonomy): Bacteria > Planctomycetota > Planctomycetia > Pirellulales > Pirellulaceae > CAYLLN01. Next base: position 4,285 of record JAKEHX010000316.1, read on the forward strand.
CTCCACCAGAGCGTCGGAATCGATGTTGTCGGCGCGGGCGTGGAAGTTGAGCACCAGCCGATGGCGGAGCACCGGCGCGGCCATGGCCTGGATGTCGGCGAAATCGACGTGGTATTTGCCCGACAGGATCGCCCGCCCCTTGGCCCCAAGCACCAGATACTGGCTGGCCCGCGGGCTGGCGCCGTAGGCCAGGTATTTATGCAGTGCGTCGAGCGACCTGGCCCCGGTCGCCGCGGCACTGGCTCCGGGCCGCGTGGCCGCGACGAGGCGCGCTGTGTAGCGGACCACGCTGTCGGCGATCGGCACGCCGCGGACAATCTCTTGCAGCCGGAGCACTTCATCGGCCCCGAGCACGCGGTCGGCGTGGGCGGCAAGCTTGCTGGTCGTGCCCTTGATAATCTGCACTTCCTCGTCGACCGACGGGTATTGCACCTTGAGGTTGAACATGAAGCGGTCGAGCTGGGCCTCCGGGAGCGGGTAGGTCCCTTCCATTTCGATCGGGTTCTGTGTGGCGACGACGTAAAACGGCGGCTTGAGCTTGTAGGTTTCGCGGCCGACCGAGACTTCGCCCTCTTGCATGGCCTGGAGCAGGGCGGCCTGGGTCTTGGGGGGCGTGCGGTTGATTTCGTCCGCCAGCAGAAAATTGGTGAAAACCGGCCCCTGCATGAACGACACGCGGTGCTTGCCGGTGACCTGGTCCTCCTCCATCACGTCGGTGCCGGTGATGTCGGCGGGCATCAGGTCGGGCGTGAACTGGACGCGGCGGAACTCCATGTCGAGAGTGCGGGCCAGCGTGCGGGCCATCAGCGTCTTGCCCAGGCCGGGCACGCCGAGCATCAGGATGTGGCCACGACACAAAAGGCCGATCAGCAGCGCGTCGATGATCTCGTTCTGGCCGACGACGACTTTGGCCATTTCCGACTTGACGCGGTCGCGGGCCTCGCGGAGGCGGGCGATGACGGCCAGGTCTTCGGCGCTAGTGGCCGGGGCGGAGGAACTGGAGCGAGTGGTGGCGGTGGACATTTCGGTCATGGGAGTCGGGGATCGGGAGTCGGAGGTCAGAGGTCAAAGGTAAGACGTCGCAGGTTGCGAGTCAGAGGTCGGAACGGATCGGGATTTGGCATGGAAAACCTACGGTCAAGTACTTGGTACTACGTACTGAGTACTCAGTACGACGGATGCGACAACTCACTACTCACCACTCACTTACTCACCACTCACCTACTCACTACTCACGGCTTTCGCCGCTTCCTGCGGGTCGAGCAATTCGTCGTGATCGGCGTCGAGCTGGTGGAACAGCTCGATGTGGCCGAAGAACTCGTTCCAAACGAGGTCGCCGTCGTTGTTCTTGTCCATCCGCTGGAACCAGATCGGTCCCGACGGCGTGCGCTGCTGGAAGGCGGGCGTCTCGGCCACGAGCTGCTCGCTGGGGCCGAAGAGCTGGTAGCTGCCGCGGACGAACTCAATGTGGAAATGCCGCACCGGCTCGGTCTGCTTGATGCCCGGCTGGCCGTCGCGGTCGAGCTTTGCCAGTGACGAGGCCGCATTGCGCTTCTCACGCTCCGAGACGCGGCCGTCGGCGTTGGCGTCCAGGGCCATGAAGAAGCCGTTGCCCGTGTCGTACAAATTCATCACGCAGGTGGCCGCTTTCGGCTCTGCCCGGGCACGGACGAATTCCTTCATCTCGTCGGCGAACACTTTGTCGTCGGCGTCGGTGTCCATCAGCTCGAACAGCTCCCGTTGAAAGCGAATCCGTTCGGCCACCTCGTCGCGACTCAAGTACCCGTTGGCGTCGGCGTCCATCGCGTTGAACTGGCGCATCGCTGTTTCAATCGAGGAAGTCACGGGGTCGAGATTGCGGTGTGAGAAGGTGACCACGGCTCCAGCCGCCGCAATTTTCGCGTAGTCGGGGCGGGACGCATCGTCGAGGCGATCGCCTTGGCAGCTGGCGACATTGACGAGTCCGCCTTCCGTTTCCACCGATCGCATGTCCACGGACAGCTCGATATCGGGCGTGGTGCTCAGGTTTTTGAGCTCGGCCGCATCGAGGCCGCCGTTGCCATCGACGTCCAGCGGCGTCAGGCGGTCGCTCGTCCAGCCCAGCTCCGACGCAGCGAGCAGGCGGTCGCGGTTCTTGTCGTAGAGCTTGAAAAGCCGCGCCGACAAGAGCGGCTCGCTGGCGGGGCGAATGGTTGTCGAGGGGCCAGCCAAGGGGGGCGTGGGAGGATCGATGCCCGCCAGCGCCGCCTGCATCGGATCGGGCGGCGGAGGCGGGGGGAAGAACTCCTGGAAGGCGACGCACTGGTCGCCATCCTCGTCCTTCGCCATGATCAGCTCCGTGGCGGCGGCGATCTCGTCCATCTCGAGCACGTCGTTCTTGTTCGCATCGAACAGCTTGAAGACCTCGACATCGTTCTTGGCGGCTGTCAGGAAATCGCGGCAGGCGGCGACCGCTGGGTCGCCGCCGATGACCTTCAACTTCTGCTCGACGTCGCGCGGAGTAAGAACCGTCTGAGCCCGCAGCGAATCCAGAAACTCGCGGGCGCCCGGCCGCTGCTTGGTGCGCAGCGCCGGCGAGCGATCGGCTTCTTTCCGCGACAGCTTGCCGTCTTTGTCGGCGTCGAGAGCGGCGATCATCTTCGCGACATACTCGCGCCGCGATTGGGCCAGCGACACGCCGCCGAGCGCGACATTCAAGCGCATCACCAGCGGCGCTCCGTCGAGCAGGATCACGACGTCGTGGACGTCGGCGGAGCTGGCGGCTAGCGCCGCTGCGGGCTTGGGCTCGATCGAGACGGGTACGCCGTTTTGGGCCAGTGCTGGCGCGGACAGGCAAAGGCAGGACGAGAGGGCAGCCGCGGCCAACGCAATTGGCTGATTGAGGCAGAGTCGCGTTGTCGTCGATTGGCGCAACATCAATCGTTCGCAGTTCGTTACACACCTCACCCCACCGGAATGCCACGGAGGGCGTTCCCTACAGTCGTCTCAATCTAACCCAACAACTCGGCGATCGGCTTGCCCGCGCGATCGACGAGGCGAATCGGCCGTCCCTCGGGCGAAATGTTCTCTCTGGTGTGCTTCACGCCAAGGGCTTCGGTAATAGTGGCATAGAAATCGGCGACGCTGACCGGCCGGTCGGCGACCGCGTCGCCCCCCGCGTCGGTCTTGCCGATGACTTGCCCGCCTTTGATGCCCGCCCCGCCAAGGACGACGCTCCAAGCCATGGGGAAGTGATCGCGGCCCCCCTGCGGGTTGATCTTTGGCGTGCGGCCAAATTCGCCCATCCAGACGACGAGCGTCTTGTCGAGCATGCCGTGGTCGCGGAGATCGCTCATCAGAGTGGCCCAGGCTGGATCGAGCACTTCCGAGAGCGCACGGACCTGGTTGAAGTTGTCGTTGTGGGTGTCCCAGCCGCCGCCGGCCATCGGGATTTGCGAAAGCGTCACTTCTACAAACGCCACGCCCCGCTCGACGAGGCGGCGGGCCAAAAGGCACCCCTGGCCAAAGCGGTTGCGGCCGTAGGCGTCGCGCAGCTCGGCCTTCTCTTCGTCGAGCTGAAATGCCTTGCGGCCTTGCGTCTCGACCATCCGCATGGCCTTGGCGTAGCTGGCCGCGTGGGCCTTAGTCGAATCGCTGGTGTACTGGGCATTGAAGCCCTTTTGCATGAAGCGGAGCACGTCGAACTGCCGCTTCATCGAGTCCGCGGCCCTGTCGCGCGGCGGGGCGAGGTCGTCGAGCGTCAGGTTGGCTCGGGCGTTGGGATCGTCGCTTTGGCCCGAAACGGTGAGCGGCGAGTAGTTCGCCCCCAGGAAGCCGGCGTCGCCCAGGCGCATCGGCGAGAGGCTCACATAGTTGGGCAGGTCATTGTCGTCGCGGCCCAGTTCCTTGGAGAGCAGCGACCCGAGGCACGGATATCGCACGGCTGCTTGGCGGGGCTGATAGCCGGTCATCATGAGCTGGGTGCCCAGGCCGTGGTCCCCTTCGGTGGTGACCAGGCTGCGGATGATGGCCAGGTCCTTGAACTGCGTGGCGAGCTTGGGCAGGTGCTCGCTGATCTGCACGCCGCTGGCCGCGGTTTCGATGGCCTTAAAGGGGCCGCCGTTGGCGTGTCCGGGCTTGAGGTCGAACGTGTCGGTCTGGCTGGGACCCCCTTGCATCCAGAGGAGGATGCACGCTTTGCCTTGCTGCTTGGCGGCCTCTGCCGCTCCCATCGCCAGCCGCGGCAGCCAGCCGCTATACGACACCCCGAGCAGGCCGGCCAGGCTCATGCCCAGGAAATCGCGGCGCGAAAAGGGGGTGAAGAAACGCTCCGGGCGGACGTTGGCTGCCGGGCTGGGATAGGGAATGCACAAAGGCATGCGGGCGGACATGGCTGGCTCCTCGAAATGCGGGCGGTTACCGGCTGAGTACGAATTCGGGGTTGTTCAATAAACCCCAAAAGATTTCGGCATAAGCAGCTTTGCGCTCGGCGTCGGTTTTATGTTGATTGACGTGCGTCAGCAGAAAATCGGCCTCTTCGGTCGTCGGCTTGCGGGTCAGGGCGGCCAGATAGAGCACTTCGATCTTCTCGGCCGGCGGCAGGAACGGGGCCTCGACCACGGCCCGCAGCGTGCGGCTGGTGTCGAGGTTGGTGGCGTCGGCGGTCAGCCGGCCGTTCATCAGCATGAGGGCCTGCGGAATTCCCCCCTTGAAATCGGCGGGCTGATCGGTGGCCGATTCGTTCATCCGGGCGACGAACTGATCGCGCTCGCCATTGAAACGCGGGCCGTTGTCGGCCTTGGCGATCGGCAGGGCGAGGGACTGCTCGAGGGAATCAAACACTTGCTCGGGCAGCAAGGTCTTGAGCGGGCGATGGACGAAGCCCGAAAACTCGCGCGGCGTCGTGGGAACGACCCGCTGCTGATAAACCTTGCTCTTGGTGATGCCGGCGATCAACCAGCGGATGTCGTGCCCCGACTGCTTGAACAGCGTGGCCAGCTCGTCGAGCACCTTGCGCTCGCTTTCGTTGTCGATCAGATCGAGCTCATCGACCGGGCCGGAAAGTCCGCGGCCGCACAGATATTGCCAGACGCGATTGACGGCGGTGGCCGCGAAATTCTTGTTGTCCGGCGACACCAGCCAATCGGCCAGCACTTCGCGCGGCGACTTCTTCGCCGGGATCTCCTTCAGCGGCTCGTCCTGCCATAGCAGCTTGGCCGTGAATTGGATGTCTTTGTCGGCCTCGGGCTTGATGGTTGGGGCCGCAGTGGGCTGGTCGCCGGGGGCAGGCGCGCCGCTGAACAGGGCCGCGATGCCCCAGAAGTCGTCGCGCTTCCAGTCGGTCGCGGGATGATCGTGGCACTGGGCGCAGTTGATGCGAATGCCGAGGAACACGCGGACGTACGCGCCTGCCAGATTCTCGGGCGTGGCGCCGATCGCCTGCTGGAACACGGCGGCGGCCGCATCGGGATCGGCCGGCGTGGGGGTCGAGGGAACGTCTACTAGGGGCCCCATCGGCTGCGGCACCTGGACGAGCAGCAGCTTGCGGGCCACGACGTCGTAGGGCGTGTTGTTGGCGAATTGCCTGGCCAGCCACGGATCGAGCCGACTTCCCATCGCCGCCCCAGGGCTGGACGCCGGGATCATCATTCGCCGCCAGACGCGGGCCAAATGGTCGGCCGAGCGCTGAGCATAGCGCTCGGGCTGCTTCGTTTCGATCAGCAGCCGATCGACCAGGTCCTGCCGCTTGAACGAACCGCTGTCCGCCAAAAAATCGCGGATTTGAGCGACCGTAGGCACACGGCCCTGAAGATCGAGATAGGCGCGGCGGAGGAACGTCGCGTCATCGACCGGCTCGCCCGCCTTGAGGCCGGCGATCTCATACTCCTCGGCCAGCCGCTGGTCGATCCAGTCGGCCAGCTCCTGCGTGGTCATTCTGCTTTTGGCCGAGGCGGCTTTATCCCCAGCGGCCTCGTGGGCCCTTGCCGGAACCGAAGCGATGCCAAGCACGACGGCCGCGATTAGTAGCTGTAGCTGAACTCGCCAGAGTTCAGGCAGGATTCCCTGAAGTCTGGCGACTTCAGCTACGTGTTTTGCAGCAGCCTTCAACCAGCGAGAAGCGAACATCACTGGGCCTCCCACGAACAGCAGTCAACGGCTTTCGACAAGTCTCCACAGTCGGGATCGACTGTGACTGGAGAGGAGTTTAAGACGTTTTGTCTTAAATGTCAATGGGCTGGAATCGCGAATTGTAAAAACTCTTTCCGCCCCTGATTTTAGCCGCCAAACGCCCCTATTTCGCCAGTCGATCGACGCGGATTTCTAGCGCCGCCGGCAGCGGGACCGGATCGATCTGGGCCACGTCCGGGCTTTGCTCTTTGGCCACGGCGGCGGCCTTTCCCGCAATCTGGCCGGTGGCCATCCAAAGCGGTTCCATGCGCAGCACGAGGTTGTCGAGGGTGTAGGCGTAGCTGGCAGCCGGGTCGGAGGTGGCGGTCAACTGGCTGGCCGCATCGAACGTGAAGCTGAGTGTGCGCATGAGCGTGGTCCCATCCCACCAACTTTCGGCCGTGCTGCGATCCAAGTTATCATACACGTACTCGATTTTCCGCCCCAAGCGATCGATCAGCGCGCTGCGTATTTGGACTTATCCCCTTTCTCCATCTATCCCCTTTTCCCGTCCACGCAATTGTAACAATGAAACCTGACCCGTTTCCGGGTCCCTATTTCTGCCTGATCACGACAGCAAAATCAAATCGACATCAACGCAGACACCTATCGCGGCAAGGCGACGTATAGTATCTGATGACAACTGAATAGCTGGTGATTGGCCATCAATGTAGACACCAAATGAGATTTCCGGCTTAAGATTAAACTGAGCGACTGCTTTTGCCATTCTCTCACTAATCGGCTCAATGGCATCGAGCAGCCGGCTAAGCACGGGCTCAATGTCATATGCTTCACATTGCGGGAAACCCAATACCCATGCGTCACATTCGCGTACTAATTGCGTCGATTGTACTGGATCTCCGAGACGCCACGTCTTGGTAGGCGCAGTTTGCAGGACTCGCGTAACGTCCTCTGGCAAAAATCCCTCGCCCGTGAGGCGTAATTCAACTTTCACAAGGGGGTTAGAGGTCATTGATATTTATCCCTGTTGCCTCGCCTTCCTCGGCGCTTCCTTTCGGCTTAATGTAGATATTGCCGTCTTTATCTTTGTATAGATCATACCTCGAATTCGGCTTCATATCATGTGGGGTAGCCGTTCACAGTTTACGGCGGGTTGAGTGAGGTTGCGAGCACGTCGGCGCGTCAGGAGGTGCCGAAGAGGAGCGTGGGAGGGGGCTGGTCGGCGAAGAAGGCGCGGATGGCTCGGTTGAGAAAGTCGAAGACGCTTTGGCCGTGCTGAGTGCAAGTGGCGATGGCTGTCCAGATGCGTTCCAGCCACTCGCGCCCCGCCAGGCTGCGGCTGCCCTGCGTCACGCGGCGGTCGATGACGACGAAGCGAATCGCCTGTTCCGCCAGATTGTTCGTGGGTTCGACGCCCGGCGTGGTGATAAATCGGAGGTATTCGCGGCCATGCTGATGGAACCGCTCGGCGAGGTTTTGGGCTTCCGCCGTCTGCGGCACGCGACAGGTCGCCTGCGTCCAGACCTCGTAGCCCTGATCTTCCAATTGACCGAGGAACGCGCGTTTCGACATCGTTTTGCGGTGATGAATCAGCCCGAACAGGTCGCGGAGCGCCTGCAACACCCGCCGGCCATAGGCCCGGTTCTTCGCCTGCGGATGCTCGACGAGGAACCGCACGTCGCGGATCAAGTGGGCCAGGCAGAACTGCACCAGCACGTTCTTGTTCAGCCGCAGGTATTTGCGGTAGGCGCTGAAGTAGTCGCAGCCCAGGACGCCGCGAAACTCTGTCCCCAGCACGTCCAGCAGGACGTCGCTGCCCCGCGAGGGGTCGATCTTGAACAGCGTGAAGAGCGGGGCGCGGAAGCACCAGGTCCACATCGCTTGCTTGTATTCTTTGTGTCCCGTCTCATCGACGTTCAGCCGCGCTTGCTGGGGCGCCGCGGCCAGCAAGTCCTGATAGGACCCGTCCAGACTACGCGTCACTTTCCCGCAGACCTTGCGAAGTTGCCCCCGGCTGATGCGGACCCCGAGCACGTCCTTCAGGAACGTGCGGATCGTGCTGAACGAGCAGTGGCAGGCTCCCTTCAGATAGCCGATCAGGGCCGTCAGTCGCTGTCCGACCAAGCCCGCCTTCCGCACCGGCCGCGGAATCGGCTTGGTGAATTCCTTGCGGCACTTCCGGCAGCGGCAGGTGCGGCTGCGGTGTTCGGTAATCCTCGTCGGCCGGGCGACCACGTCGATCTGCTGCAGCACCTGCGCCGGCTGGTCCAGCACTTCCAGCGGCCCGTCGCAGTCGGGGCACCGCTCGAACTGGTAGTCCCGGATGCGGTCGAGGTCTTCCGGCGAAAAGGCCGGCCGCTCGTGCTTGGGATGGCCCGGCTGAGCGCCGCGCTTGCGCCGCGAGCGGCGTTTCTTCTCCGAGGCCGCCGCAGGTTTTACAATGTCACTCGACGGCGGTTTGGAAGAGTTGCTGGAGTTCTTGCTCAGCTTCGCGAGCCGGGCTTCCAATTCCGCCAGCCGCGCCTCCAGCTCAGCAATCCGCGCCTCCAGCACGACGCAATTGGCACATCGAGTCGTTGTCGCCTGTCCGTCCATGGCGACAACAACCTACCCCACTCCCGAAAAACGACCAACATCAACCGGAAAACCGTGAACGGTTACCCTCCGCCGCCGTGCGTCGAAATCGAGAACTCGAAATCCCACTCCTTTGGGCCAAGCAAATGCCGGCACTGCCGCCGAAGTTCATTGAGCACGGAGATAGGAATGGCATATAGCGGCTCGATTTGCGGGACGGGCAACCTTTTCGTTTCCAATTGCACCAAGATCCAGGCTCGTGACTTCGTCGAGGTCTGCTTCCGCATTTGCCCCCCCTAGAACTTCCAGAATACCAAGCGAGAGTACTGATTCTGAATGCCCCAGAATTGCTGACAAAAGCGTACCAATTTGACGCTGGTGATTCAGCCAGATGCAGCTAAAGGAAAAACTGGCTTCTTTCAGTCATCGTTGATGCGATTCTGCTCGCGGCGGTTGGTCCGCAAAGATTCCACCTGTTGAGGCCATCGCCGCAACTTCAGCGTCAACAAGCGTCTCGGTTAGTGCCCGCACCGGGAATCTTTTCTTCCGTTTCTTTCCCTGGCCTTCTTCGCGATTCGCCCCAAGATGACGAAAGCCTGTGGTCGCAACCTCGTATTCGAGCCACCAAATTCAGGCGGAAGTACGCAGAGGGCTGCAGTTCCGTGGTGAGTCATTCGACGCTGCCTGGATTGTCCACGGCAGACATCCCGCATGGCCGGCACTTTTTTGAATGGAGCTTATGGCATGAGCGAGCGAGAAAGCAAAACAGGGTTACTCAACGAGGCTGCCAAAACGATTCGGGGCCTGATGGCCAAACAGTTGGCACGCGAAGATCAACTCAAAGCAACCATTGACGAGATAGTCAGTAAAGTTGGGTCCGCCGCAGCATGCCGAATTCTGACAGAAAACCGCTTGGCCGCCGGCCTTAGGTACGTGACCGGCAATGAGTTTACGATGGGCTACTCCGATGAAAACGAGGAGGTTGGCGAGGATCGCGATTTCAAAATTGTAGTCCGAGTGGAGGGGCCACCGGTCACGTACAGGTACGCCGATGACGTGTTATTCTTGGCCTGGATTTTGGACGATGAAGTGGGGGACCTCGTCACCCTTCGACCTCACGCAACGATCAAAACAGGAGAGGCACGGGGTAAGGTTCACTACCGACATCGCGTCGAGATTAGCCATGAATCGGTTTTTGCCGTCTTCGACCTTACCGCCGACTCGCACGGACCTGAACGCCGTGTTGAAACCAAAGAAGAGAGTTTCACGCTGAACATCCGAGTTCCCGCCGCATCAGGCATATCCTTGGAAGACGTAGACGACGTAGCCGCCTACGTCCTGAATGAGCTGGCAAACGACGGTTTCGATAAGTGGCAACCCGACGGGAAAGGCGGCTGGCAAGTGACTGTGAACGTCGCACCCTGCAACGCCGATGGGGTGGAAGGCTGGCACGTGTCTGCTGACTTGACGATCGTCCGCAAGACGCGACCGAAGAAACAAAAGACAGGCCGCCGAAGCAAGGTCCACGTCGAGCGGCCCGCGAACCTCGATGCGTTGGAACAGCTTGCCTTGCTTGGTGACGAGCAGGATCGCCTCGACCTCGCTGGAGA
>JAKEHX010000317.1 GCA_022614795.1 Planctomycetaceae bacterium
GCCGCTGCCTCGACCGTCGTCCTGCTGCCCCTGGGCGAATTGCAGCGGCTGATGGAGGAGTCGCCCGCGCTGGCGCTCGGCGTGACAAAGCTGATCGGCCTTAGGCGCAAACGGATCGAACGGCGCCTCAAGAGTCTGCTGTTTCGCTCCAACCGCGACCGCCTCATTCATCTCCTCCTGGACCTGGCCGAGCAGTATGGCGAGCGGACCGCGGAAGGAGTATTGCTGGCAATCAAGCTGTCGCACCAGGACCTTGCCGCCGTAATCGGCGCTACGAGGGAGACAGTCACTGTCCTACTCGGCGAACTGCAATTGGACGGCTTCCTCAAGGTGAGCCGCCAGCGGATCGTGATCCGCGCCATTGACCGGTTGGCCGGCGTGGCAGAGACGGCGGTTCCACATATCAAGTCAGGGAACAACTCGCCAGGCGAGCTGCCCCGCTCGCTTCCGGCGCGTCACGAACGGTGATTTATGCGAACTGTGAATCGGATTACAGATCAGCTTGTCGGCGGAAGCCGAAACTGGCTGATAGGGTTAGTTCTGCTTGCACCGAGCGGGAATGCTCGGAAGAAACAATGAGTGCGAAATCAGAAGACTCCGGTAATTGGCTCCCCTGCCCGCCGGGTCTGTTGCGGGATTCGGGGATGCGTGCTCGGTCGCGCCGGCAGCGCCGGCGGATTGTCCAAACGGCAGCAGGCTCGCTGCTGATCCTCCTTTGCGTCGGGTCGTGGTTGCTGTGGGGCGGCCGAGCGGACCGCGAAAATCACTTCGGGGGAATTGCTTGTTCCGAAGTGCGTGCAAACATGCAGACGTTCATGGCCGGTACGTTGCCGGAGACGGTTGCTGCCAAGGTAAGAGCGCATCTCGACCAGTGTCCCCAGTGCCAGAAACTGATGCAGAACATGCAGAAGATGCAGTCCGCTGTTTGGTTCCCTGCTCGTGCTGAGCCAACTCAATGCACGTGCGAAGCGTGCCAACAGCGAAGATCGATCGCACACGATTTGTGCTCAGGTCCGCAGCCGCATCGTGATCTGCTCGCTGTCGTCGCAACCGCTGGCGGAAACTGAGTTCACAAGGAACACCTCGATGCGAAGCCAGCATTGCCTGTTCGTGACGTGCGTTGCGATCACCGCTGCATTTTGGCCGATGGCCGGTCGAAACGTTCTGGCCCAAGGTAAGGACGAAGGCGCCAAAGGGTTGCTGGAGCAGTTTCGCTCCACTTGGGAAGGCGTCACCTGGGAGCCGCAGTCAGGCCGTCGGCCCGGTTATCTTCGGCCGCTGGATGATGCGGGCTGGAAACAGCGGATGGCGGCGCTTCAGCAGCTCGTGCAGGCCGGCCCGGCTGCCATACAGCCTCTTCGCGAAGCACTGGCCTCGGACGACGGCTCGATAAGAACGTTGGCAGCACAGGCACTGGGGCTGCTCAAATCTCAGGACGCCCGTGGGGAGTTGGCGAAAGCGGCGCAGCGCGACGAGGATGCGGCGGTTCGTTTGGCGGCCTTCGATGCTATCGGAATGATCGGAGGCAACGAGAGCGACGACTTGCTTCGCCAGTTGCAAGCGAGCGAACAGAACAAAGATACCAAGCAGCACGTGACATACGCTCTGGAGCGAAATGGAAAGCCGCTCGACGATTCGTTCGTCGATTTGCTGAAGCAGTGGGACTCGAAGCGAATTGACTCTGCCAAGGTTGGAGAGGCCGCACCGGAGTTTGAGTTGCCGTCACTGAGCGGACCGATGATTCGTCTCGCCGACTCTCGTGACAAAAGCGCCGTCGTCCTTGTCTTCATTTATGGCGACACGTGACCAGTTTGCCACGGGCAGCTCGCGCAGTTGCGCGATCGGTTGCCCGACATTCAGAAAGCTGGGGCACAGCTACTGGTCGTTGATCCTCATGAATCCTGGCCTGCCAAGCACTTTCTCAAGGAAGTGGGGCTGGAAACCGGCGAAGTTGGGTATCCGCTCGTTCTTGATCCGACCCACGTCACAAGCGCGACGTATGGCGTTGCCTTCCAAATGCGAATCCACACCGAGTTGAGCAATCGCCCGGCCACCTTCATCGTTGATCGCCACGGCACTCTGCGTTATGCGCACCGCGCCAAAGCGTTCAACGATCGCCCGACAGCCGACGAAATCCTGGCCGAGCTGAAGAAGCTCTAAACTGTCGGCATTCTGCAACACCGGGTTGCAAGCACTGCACTCTGCATGGCGACTGTGCGACCCGGCTACGGAGTGGACGCGGGCGTCTGTATGCCGCTTCACGGACAGAATCGACCTTCGCCCCGATAATGAGTCTGGTTCAGTCCACAGTTCCCCCATATCGGAGCGCAGGAATGTCGTCTTTAAGGATTGCCGCTGCTGTTGTTGCTCTCATGGCCTTTGGGATCGCGCCGTCAATGACTAGGGGCGACGAGCGGCTGCCGTGGCAAAGTGATTTGGCCACGGCACAAGATCTTTCCCTGAAGCAAGGTCGTCCGCTCCTGATTTTTGTAATGACCAAGAATTGCGGCTTCTGTACCAAAATGGAGCAGAAAACCTGGTCGGACGATGCCGTCAATCAGCGGCTTCAGACGGCATTCGTGCCAGTTCGATTGGACGCTGAGAAGCATCCGGAATTGGCCGCACAGCTAGGCGTGGAGGGCTTCCCGACGACTCTCATTTACGGCACCAACCGCAAGCTGCTGGGACATTTTGTTGGCTATGCGCCGCCAGACCGCGTGCTCCAGACTCTCGATCAAATGCTTACATCAGGGCGGCCCGATCAGCAACGATAAACGGTCGGCAATGGGTTGGACGACCCACACGGCGGGTTCGCGCCGTTTCAGGGATGAACGACGGGTCACCGAGGACAATTCCATGAGATGGGTTTGCGTCATTGGCGGCGCTACGGCGGTAGTCGTACTCGCCCTCGCGGGCTGGACCGCCATGCGTAACGACGGCAATCGGCGAGGCAGAGTCGTGACAATCGTCGAGGGTCCGCCGCCTGGATTCGAGCAACCACGATACGTCGGCTGGGTATTCGGCAAAATGGTCGGAATCAATTCGTCTGACTATGCATGGCCCGCACCTGGCCCCAGCAGCCAACCGACAAGCGACGCCCATTGACTTGTGAGAGGCAATGGCCTCTCGTCGCGTCGAAACGCTTTCATTCGCTCATGGCGAATTGGTTGCCGGCGGCTACTCCTCCGGCGTCAGCGGCGGTTCCACTCGGGCGGCGGACCCTGTAGCGGGCGCCGTGCGTGAATCCGAGCCTTGTCCACCAGCGGCGGGCTCTGTCGCCTTGGGTTCCTGGGAGGGCGGAGCGGTTGTTCCGCACCCTACGGAGGCCGCTAGAAGAGTGGCCACGACAATCAAAATCATCCCGGTCGATTTCATAGTTGATGCTCCGATTCACGCACGTGGATCAATCACGTCAATCGCCAGCAGGACGGACGAAAAGCGAAGATAAGTGCAGCGATACGCTGCGCTCCGTGAGCTGGTTCACAGATCACGCCGATTTGTTTCGCCGGCAGTGTTTCCCGGCTTACAGAAGCGGCGGCCCGGAAGACTTACCGTGACTCCTGCGGAATACACGTCCACTTTCACGCCAGGAGCCGAACATGAACGTGCTGGTCCCTTCAAAGGACGCACCTGACAGTCAGGCGAACCATCGTTGCATGGCACGGGTTTCCGCCTGGAGGTCCATTTCCGTCCTGACTTGTCCTCAGGTCCATCACTGGCGCATCGCACTGCTGGCATCTTTGGTGTCGCTCGGTGCGTGGCGGGGCTATGCCGACCGGGAGTATTGGCAAGCCGTCGCTAGTGAGCGAACGCTCTTTCCTGAAAGTTGCCCGACATGCGACTGCACGGCCTGCGTGACCGACGAGATTGAATTTGTTGCCTGGCAACAGCCACAAGACTCGCAATTCGACCTGAGCCAGGTGACGATCCCGAAAAGCGAGATCAGGTCCGGCGGTCCGCCGAAGGACGGCATTCCGGCGCTCACCAGTCCCAAGCTCTTGGCGGCCGACGCGGCAACCTACTTGCGCGACGATGATCGGGTCATCGGAGTCGTCATTGGCGATGAAGCGCGGGCCTACCCGCTGGCGATCATGAACCACCATGAGGTCGTCAACGACCAAATCGGCAGCACGCTCGTGGCGGTCACGTATTGCCCGCTGTGTGACTCGGCAGCGGTTTTGGGCCGCCAAACGCCGCTGGGCGAGCGGGAGTTCGGTGTTTCCGGCCTGCTCTACAACAGCAACGTCCTGATGTACGACCGAGGCGGGAAGCCGGAGAGCCTCTGGACGCAGGTTGGGGCCGCAGGGGTCAGTGGTCCGGCAGCCGACAAGCCGCTCGACGCGCTGCCCGTGGAGCTGACGACGTGGAAAGACTGGCGCACGCGCCACCCCCAGACGCAAGTCCTGTCCGACAAGACGGGGCACCGCCGCGATTACCGCCGGAATCCGTACGCCAGTTACTTCCGCAGTCCAAGTTTGATGTTCCCGGCGAAACCCGCGAGCGATCGGTTGCCCGCCAAGGCCAAAGTGCTGGGCGTCTGGACCGACAGCGCTGCCCGCGCCTATCCCGCGAGCGCGTTCCACAAACGGCGAACACGTGTGGAGGACACGGTTGCCGGCAAGAGGGTCGTGATCGAATTCAACCCTGAGGCCGACAGCCTGCGCGTGGCTGAGGCCGAGGAGGGGGTGCGCTGGATGTATTCCTTCTGGTTCGCCTGGTACGCCTTTCACCCGCAAACCGAGGTCTTCAAGTGAGGGGCGGGGTTCAGGGTTCAGGGTTCGGGGTTCAGGGATCAGAAACGAATGACCAAGCACCAAGGACCAATGCCCATGCAGCGGGCCAACTCCTCATTGGTCATTGGGATTTGGTCATTGGTCATTTGCCTGCACTGTACCCCGCTTCACAGACGCGGAATCAGCTCGTGCTTAGGATGACGGGCGACAGAATTCAGTAGGAGACGCGCATCCCGTTTGGGCAATTGCTGCGGGAAGTGCGGCACGCCGGCAAACGACCACGGAGGAGAATCATGTTGGTGCTGACTCGGAGGCAGGATGAGACGATTGTCATCGGCCAGTGCGTGGCAGTGCAGGTGCTGGGAATCGAAGGAGGACGGGTGCGGCTGGGGATCACCGCGCCTGCGGAGGTGAGCATTCGCCGAGCGGAGCTAGAGCCCTTGAGGCCAGCCCTTACCGACGGAGACCGAGCCCAACTCAATGGCCCACCGCTGCGGACATTAGGTTTGCTTTCAGGCTGAGAACATCGCGAAACGCTCAACCGGAGCGGCTTCCATGCTTTGCCAAGGCGGAACCGGACACACTCGATTCACGGCTGGAAACAAGACGATCTGGCTGTGGCAGTTGATCCTCCTGGCACTGGTCGCGAAATTCTCCTGGGGAACGATGCCGGCGCTCGGCGCCGAAACGACTCAAGCCAAGGCATTCCCGCGGACTCATTTGATTCGATTATTCGTGTCACCAGATCCTGGCGCCCGCAAGGCCGCGGTGGA
>JAKEHX010000318.1 GCA_022614795.1 Planctomycetaceae bacterium
TGAAGTCGCCAGACTTCAGGTTTTTCCGCGGATTCGGAACTCTGGCGAGTTCCGCTACGGATTCATTCACAACCTCGGAGTGAGGGACGACTTTGAAAATGGGGCAGGTTTGTAACCTGCCAATATTGTGAGCACGCTTGTCCAAGCCCTGAAAAACCTCGAAGCCAAGTCCATCACCGAGACCTCGCGGAAGACGGTGCTGAACCACCTGGCAGACAAGTCGCGCACTCCCTCGCCCGACCCGCCCGCGAGCACCAGCTCCGACGTCAGCGACCCCCGCCAGCCCTCGCCGATCGGCCCTCTGCCCGCCGATAGTCCGCTGGCCTATCTGTCGGCCGGGATGCCGACCGTCGTGCTCCAGCAGAAGCCAAGCGCATCTGCTGGCTCGTCCAACAGTGCCGCGACGGTGGGTGCCACTGCTGGCTTGCCCAGCAGTGCCGCGCCTGTTTCGGCGTATTCAGCAGTCATCGATCCCCCGGGCGCCACTAGCTCGACCAGCAGTGCCGTCGCAATCGAGGAGCCGCGGCGGACCAACACAACGACTCAGGGTGCCACTGCTGGCTTGCCCAGCAGTGCCGGATCGCCGGGTGCCACTGCTGGCTCGACCAGCAGTGCCTTCCCTATCGAAGACCCGCGGCGGACCAACACCACGACCCTGTCGCCGCGCCTGACCGCCCGCCCGCCACGGCCGCCAACGCCCCTGGAGCGCACGGTCCGCCGCATTCTCAGCGAGCCAGAGCGCGCGGAATCGTTCCGCCAACTGGCCGATCGCCTCAAGGCCGACCTCGACCAGATCACCGGCCGCTCGATCGTATTCGCGGGCATCGGCCCCGCCAGCGAGACATACGAGGTGGTCTTGCACGCCGCGGCGATCCTGGCCGAAGCGGGCGAGCCGATCCTCATCATCGACGGCGACGTCGTCCGCCGCTCGCTCACCAAGGGGCTCGAGCTGACCCAGGGCACCGGCCTGGTCGAGCTGGCCCGGGGAGAAATTCCCGATTCGGACCCGATTCAAGAGTTGACGCTGACCAATCTCTCGATCCTGCCTGCCGGCATGGCCAAGATGCCTGCCCCCGCCTCCACAACCGAGCGGCTCACGTCGCTCATTCAGTCGCTCGAAGGCTCGTATCGCCTCGTGATCATCGATGCCGGCCGGGCGAGCGACCGGACCGCGGCCAGCCTGGCGCGCCTCTGCGATGCGACCTATTTCGTCGCCCGCCTCGGCGAAACGGAAGCCTTCCACGCCCAGTCGGCGCTCAAGACCTTTCGCGCCGCCGGCGCCCGCCTCCTCGGCTGCGTTGCCACGTCGTAGGACTAGCGTCCCGCTTGTCCATCGCCCCGTACGACAAGCGTCCCGCTTGTCCATTCATGCCAATTCTGCTGATTATGCGCCCCGTGCTACGCACTCCCCGCGCGGTACACTTGCCTGTATTCCGCAATCTGAAATCTGAAATCTGAAATCTGAAATCGCCCGCCATGTCTGCCACGTTGGCCGAAACTGAATCCAACCGCATGACCGAAGGCGACCTGCCGCGCACCCTGGTCACCATCGCGACCTATAACGAGCTCGAAAACCTGCCGGGACTGGTCGAGGCGATCTTCGCAGTCGCTCCCCGCGCGGAAATCCTGGTCATCGACGACAACAGTCCCGACGGAACCGGCAGCTGGTGCGACCGCCAGGCCAAAGACGAGCCGCGGCTGGCCTGTCTGCACCGCAGCGGCAAGCAAGGCCTGGGCACCGCCACGATCGCGGGCATGCGCTACGCCATCGAGCACCGCTACGACTACGTGCTCAACATGGACGCCGATTTCAGCCATCATCCCCGCTATATTCCCGCCCTGCTGGACGCGATGGAGCAAGCCGACGTGGCGATCGGCTCGCGCTATTGTCCCGGTGGCGGCGTGAGAGATTGGCCCTTCCAGCGCCGCTTCATGAGCTGGGCCGTCAATACTTACGCCCGCCTGATGTTGGGCCTTTCCGCCCGCGACACCAGCGGCGCCTTCCGCTGCTACCGCGTATCGCTCCTATCGAAGCTCGACTTTGCTGCCATCGTCAGCCGCGGCTATTCGTTCCAAGAAGAAATTCTGTGGCGGCTGGCGCGGCTGGGTGCGCGGATGGTGGAAACGCCGATCGTGTTCGCCGACCGCGAGCGGGGCCAATCCAAAATCAACCGCCACGAGGCCCTCGCCGCCCTCCGCATCCTCTTCCGCCTCGGACTGACGAACTGGCTGGGAATCTAGCGGCCTAGCCCGTCTCGGGCGCAATGCCGCAAGGACATGGCACGTATGGCGTTGCGTCCGAAGATTTCTCCTCTGTTTCTTGACCACCCCGACGACATGGTGAGAGATATGTCACCGGGTGGAAGAGCGGATCTGGACAGTTGTTTTTCATCTGCCCACTCGGTACGATTAGGATACGGTAGTCCAGGGAAGGCCAAGAACGGACTCTTCAATGGGCGGTTCTCGAAAACGGAAGAATCAAAAGCAAGCCAACCAGGCCACACGCAATGGAATTGCGTCTCTCCCGGCCTCCAATGGCAGTGGCAGCTCATCCCCCGCGGCCAACGAGACAGGCGATTCCGATTCGACTTCGAGCAGCGCGTTGGCGCTCGTCGCCGCTGGTAAGGCGGAGATGCCGCACGAGGTCTACACCGACGAGCGTAAGGTTCTGCTTGACCTCAGTAAGGCAAACACGGATCAGCACGACAAGGCAATTCTCACCTTGGCGACCGGCTCGCTGGGATTGACTGTCACGTTCATATCGAACATCGCGCCGCACCCACGCCCCGACACGCTGGTCATCCTGTTTGCAGGTTGGGGCTGTTTGGCCGCCAGCATCGGCGCCATGTTGTTGTCGTTCCAAACCGGCCAGGAGGCATGCCGCCGCCAATTGGTACTGCTGGACCAAGAGTTTCAGGAGAGCGAACGCCCCGATCAGACCAATTGGTGGTCAGCCTGCACCATCTGGTTTAACAGAGGCGCGTGCTTCTTCTTCTTGGCCGGCGTGATCTTGATCCTAGTGTTCAGCGGCCTGAATCTATTGGCGGCTCCACCTGCCCCGCCGGTGCCCGCTCCAGCGTCGTCATTATATGGAGAGACCTCTCAAATGGCAGATTCACCCCAGGCGTCAATGCCGCCAGTGCAATTGCCGAGTCAACCGCCGCCGTCGGAGCCCAAGCCGGGCACCGGCCACCCCGCGCCATCCGCTCCCGCGCTGCCAATCAAACCCGCCACACCGCCCGTTAAGAAATGAGGAGTCACCAATGGCAGACGTCAAACCCGAGGGTCCAGTTAAGGCCAAATTGATCGTGGGCGATTCGCCACGAGTGGCAAAGGGCGGACACGTTCCACCCGCCACACCAGCGGTCAAGCAACGTCCAGCAACTCAGCCCAAGAAGGGCAAGTGATTGCACGATGTCAGATCAACGACAACCGCCACAGTCGAGCCAATCCACGCGGCCTGTCAATCTTCAGGAGGGCAACGCGCCTCCGCGTTCTCCAGTCGTCAAAGCCCCATGCCCTCCCAAGCCACCGAAGAAGGGAAAGTAATGTCAGCACACAAGGAAGAAAATCGTGTTTCCTCTACCGCGGCAACAAAGCCTGACTCCGAGCGGGGCCAAGTGCCACCCAACACGGTGCGCGTGCCGCCGCGCCAGCCGAGTGCCCCGAGCACCGGCAAGCCCACATCGGGAACGAAATAGCGAATTGCGGCACAAGTCATACCATTTGGCAATTACAAGGAGGACATCGAATGTCCACAGAGTTTGATACGCAGATTGCGGAGCACCGCCGGGATATTGCGGCTCTCGAACCCCAAATGAACGACTACAAAATGAAGTTCGTCGCCGCGGCCGGAAAATTCATAGAAGATTGGTATTGGCAAAAAGCCGGTGAAATTGCCAAGCGAAAGGACGCCCACACAGCTTCTTTGGGCCAGCGGGAAGTGGACGAAATAAAGGAGGAAGTGAAAACCCTTCAATCGAAGGCGTCGCAGCTCGTTAACAAGACCGTCAACGCAGGTAGGCTTTGGTGGTCAGATTCGCAAAGCGAATTTATACCGCATGGAAAACCTGCCGGAATCGACAACCTTTTGCGAAATATCGCGGGACAGCTTGCTATTGTCTTGCAGCGACATGGCTACATTTCAGGTGATACACGTTATCCCAGTGAGTCTTGGTATCTCGTGGAAGGGCCGGGGCCAGCAGGAGAACGGCACTACGACGGAGAATTCAATTGGTCTCCAGAAATGAACCAGGCAATGGCTGACTATTGCAAGTTGGCGGAGCAGGCGAACGAGATGCTGCGCAAGATCAGCCAACTTGAGCAAGCGAAGATCAAGAAGCGGGCAGCGGACCTCTGGGATGCCAAGACCTAGAGATTGGGGTGGCTTTTGCCCGCCTTGCCTGGCCGCGTGGCGGCCCGTCTGTCGCGTTGGACCGGAATCGGGAGGACCGGAAATGGGGGAGACCGAGTGCGCCTACTACTTTAGCCGCCGGCTCTTGGCGGTCCTTTTGGCCTCCCCCTGTCCGCGGCGCTGGAGCAGGAAGCTGATGGCGTAGGTCGCCAGGACCACGAGCGTCAGGGCCCGCGTGCCCCCCACCATGCTCCAATATTCGCAGAAGCCGCCGGCTGTCGCGCCGATCAGATTCGCGCCCAACAGGGCCGCGCTGTTTTGGACCGCCCGGAAGGTCGTCGAGAAGATCAGTCCGGCAAAGAAAATCGGCAGCGGAACCGCGACCAGCGCCCATGCCAGCCGCCCGGCCAGCGGCAGGGCCAGAATCCAGTCGGTGGGGATCAGGTAGAGCACGATCACCGAGGCAAACAGCGGCAGGTAAAAGCGGAGTGAGAAGGCCGCGATACGCGTCGCCACAAGGTTGGCCGCCAGCACCATGAGCAGCACCCCCGCCAGCACGATCATCGTCACCAGCCACGTGGTCCCGAAATAGAGCGAGCAATCGGTGATGCTCTTGGTCTCCAGCAGCAAAAATCCCAGCCCGAGAAAGAAAAAATGTCCGTCGTCGCGCGTGACGCTTGTACCGCGCAGCATGAGGATCGGAATCGCCGAGACGATGACCAGCGTCCCAATCACCAGCAGGTAATCGGCGGGAATTGTCCGCTCGGCGAGATACAGATAGGGCCAGTCGTCGGTTGGGACGGGATTTCCCAGCAGCGGCACCGCGACAAGCGAAAACCGGCCGAACGACTCGGGGGGCGGCTGATGCCGGCCGCGCGGCGCACCGATGATCGTTTGAATCCCCGCCGAATAGACGATCGGCTCGGTGCCGGTTCCCTGGGCGACCATGGCAGTGAGCTTGGAGCGCAGCCAGGGCTGGGGCGTAACGAACGAAAGCGAGAGCATGCCGTCTTCGGTCAATAGGCCATTAGCCGCCCGCATGCTCTCGACGGTGTAGATGTAGCCGTCCAGGCGGATGTTGCTGGAGTAGCTGAACAGGGCCTGCGAATCGAGAAAGCCGAAGACGACCAGGTCGTATTTGTGCGGCGTGCGGCGGAAGAAGGCCCGGGCGTCGTCGATGTGCACGGTCACGCGCGGATCGTCATAGACGCCCCGCGCGTTGAATCGCCGGGACAATTCGACGAGCTTCGAATCGATCTCCACGGCATCGACGTGGCTGGCGCCCGAGAGCAGGGCCGCTTCGACGTCCAGCCCGCCCCCCGCCCCGACGACCAGCACGCGTTTCGGCTTGCCCGCCAACTCGTAAGGCAACAGGTACGCATTGCGCAGCATTTGCTCGACTTCCTTGGTCCGCGGCAAGCCGGGCGTATAGCGGGCCAGGTCGAGCGTGCCGTGCTGCTGGTAGAAGTCTTGATTGACGCTGACCGAATAGATCGGCGGGTCGCGCATCGTGCGGAGGTTGGGCACCGGCTCTGTTACCGGCGGCGAATCGGGCGGCGCGTTATCGATCTGCACGGTGATGTAGTGATACGGCGACCAGATCGCCCCCCGCTCGCCGAACCAGATCACAGCCGCCAGGATCGCCGCGAAGCAAGCGGCGGCCAGGAGCCTGGGCCACAGGCCGCTGGCCAGGGCGAGGTAGATCAGCATCACCGCGGCCAGCCCCAGCGGCGGCGAGAAGAACCCCAGCGAGAAGAAGCCGAATCCGAGCGTGCCGGCGAGGCTGCCCGACAGGTCCCACGAATAGGCCCGAAGTGTCGGCAGCTCGCGGAACAGTTCGCCAATCCGCTCGCCCAGTGGGACAAACACGGCCGTGTTGAGGACAAACACCAGGACGAGCGCGGCGTAGCTCAGCACGTGGTAGTCGACCACATAGAACCGCACCTCGCTCTCGCTCCCGGGCAGCACCACTTCACCGCACACCAGCAGCACGCCGATATTCACCAGCAGCACGAGCGGAAACCAGCGAAACAACTTCCACTTGCGGTCGCTGACCAGGGTCCCGATGCCCAGCCCCAAAAACGAGCTGATCAGCATCAGGTTCGCGTAATAGGCCACAAACCGGAGCGTGCTGGGAACCCAGCGAATGACCATCAATTCCAGAAACAGCGCCGCAAACGACAGCAGAAAGAGCCGCCAGGCCAGCCCGCGGCTGGACGCTTTTGGCTTTTCCTGATCGGCGGCTCCCATGCGCGTTGTCCCCACGGTGGCGACTCATCCCGCCGGCCAAGTTACGGTGGGCAGGCGGACGGTGCAACTCGGCGGCGAGCGGCCTGCGGCCTGACAGTCTGTCCGACTGCCATGATTCTGGGTTACGGTGGTTCCCCCCTCTTTAATGGCGGCTGTGACAACGTGCTGTCACAACTGGAGCCTACCTTGCCTTAAGGAATTTCCCATGACCACCCTAGCTATTCCCTCGCAGCCTTCCCGCCGCCGGCCAGGGCACCCAGGCCAACCCGTCGCCCCTCTTCCCCGCAACGGACGTCGTCGGCTCCTTCGAAAACCCCGACGCGGGCACGACCATCTTCCAGACCGACACGCACGGCTTGGTGATCGCCTCGATCGACGACCTGGGCAACCTCACCCTCCTGGAGCGCAACGCCGCCGGCCGCGTCACCCGCCAGACTCTCCCCGATCCGGATGGCAGCGGGCCCCTTTCCTCCTTCGTCACCGAGTACACCTACGACACGCTGAACAACCTCACCGGCACCACCCATCCCGACTCCACAACCGAGTCCTGGACCTACAACAGCCTGAACCTCCCTCTGACCCACACCGACCGCTTGGGCCGCCTCACCGTCTATACCTACGACGCCGCCGGCAACCGCACCAGCGAGCGCCGCGTCTTCGGTGAAATTGACGACGAGATCAACCTCGAAACTGATGACCTGGTCACGACGATGACTTACACTCCCGGCGGAGCCGGCCAGCCTCCCAAGGGCCTTCTCGCCAGCGTCACCGACCCGCTCGGCCGCGGCACCAGCTACACGTACAACACAAAGGGCCTGGTGACGTCGATCACCTACGCCGTCGGCACCGCCATCCAGGCCAGCGTGCAATATGTCTATAACGCGACGACCGACCTGCTGACCCAGTCGATCGACGAGCTCGGCCGGACCACCGACTACGCCTACGATTCTCTCGGCCGCCTCACCCTCACCACCCTGCCTGATCCCGATGGCGTCGGGCCCCTTCCGCGGCCAACCATCGCGCAAGTTTGGAACGGCAACGGCCGGATGACGAGCGAAACCGATCCCCTCGGGCGCGTCACCAGCTACACCTACGCCCATCACGGCCGCGTCACCAGCATGACCCGCCCTGACCACGACTTGAGCGGCCAGCTCACCGTTACTGAGTACGACTTCGACGCCGCCCACCGCCCCACCACCACGACCGACCCGCTCGGCCGCGTTACCACCACCAATTACAACACCCTCGGCTGGGTCACCAGCACCGTCCTCCCCGATCCCGATGGCCCCGGCGGGCCGATCGCAAGTCCCACGACCACATACACTTACGACAATATGGGTCGGATGCTGACCGAGACCGACCCCCTGGGCAACGTCACCACGTACACCTACGCCAACTTCGGCCGCGAAGCGACCATCACACTGCCCGATCCTGACGGCACTGCGGGCCCGCTCGCCTCCCCCGTTCTCTTCCGCGAGTACGATGCCGCGGGGAACCTCGTCCTGGAGCGCGGGCCCCTTGGAGCGGAAACCACCTACGTGTACGACGCGGCCAATCGCCTCGTCACCGTCACCGCTCCCGATCCCGACGCCAGCGGCGAACTGGAAGCCCCCGTGACCACCTACCAGTACGACAAAGCCGGCAACCTCGTCTCCACAACCGATCCCTTGGGCAACGTCACCGCCTACACCTACGACGCCCGCAACCGCCGTACCCACGAAATCCTCGCCGATCCGGATGCCGGCGGGCCATTGACCTCCCCCACGACCGTCTATGCCTATAACGCCGCCAATGAGCTGACCAGCCTCACCGACCCAGTCAACAACACGACGACCTGGCAGTACGACGGCCTGGGGCGCGTCAAGCTGGAGACGAATCAGCTCAATAAGACCCGCACGTTCGAGTACGACGCGGCCGGCAACCTCACCAAGCGGATCGACCGTTTGGGCCGCATCCTCCAGTTCGAGTATGATACGCTCAATCACCTGACCGCCGAGAAATGGTACGACGGGACCACGCTCGTGCGCACGCTCAGCTTCAGCTACGACGCAGCCGACCAGCTTCTATCGGTAACCGATCCGGCCGCCGTGTTTAGCTACGGCTACGACGGCCTGGGGCGCTTGACCAATGAAGGCCAGACCATCACGGGCCTCACGCCGCAGCTCAATTTCGCCAGCCAATATAGCGCCAATTCACAGCGGACTCAGCTTCAAGCTGCTCGGCGGCGTCGCCGATTTCAAGAACACCTGGCAGTTCGACAATCTCTCCCGCCTCACCAGCCTCCAGCAGCAAGGCACGGCCGGCGGCAACGCCGTCGCCGCCAAGCGGGTCGATTTCAGCTACGATGCCGCCAGCCAGTACACCAAGGTCTCGCGCTACGCCGACCTCGCCGGATTCCAGCACGTCGCGTCCAGCCACTACGCGCACGACCTCTTGGACCGGATGACGAAGCTGACGCACAACACCGTCTCTCTCCCTCTCCCTCTGGGAGAGGGCTGGGGTGAGGGCATTCTGGCCGGCTACCAGTACGCCTACGACGTGGGCAGCCGCTTTACCTCGATCGACTCCTACCTCGACGGCCTGACGTCGTATACCCACGACAACACCAGCCAGCTCACCGGCGCGGACCACACGGGCCAGACCGACGAGTCGTATTCCTACGACCGCAATGGCAACCGGACGATGACTGGCTACTCGACCGGCACGAACAACCAGCTCCTCTCCGACGGCGTTTACAACTACACGTACGACGACGAAGGCAACCGCCTCACCAAGATCAAGATCAGCACGGGCGAGAAAGAGGAGTACACCTGGGACCACCGCAACCGCCTCACGGGCGTCACCTTCAAGAACTCCGGTGGGACGGTTTTGAAAACCGTCCAGCACTCCTACGACGTATTCAACCGCTGGATCAAGCGGTCCGTTGATCCCGACGGCCCCGGCTCCGCCACAGCCGTGGACACTTACTTCGCCCATGAGGACGGCCAGATCGTCCTCGATTTTGACGGCCCCGCCGCCAGCGACCTCACGCACCGTTACCTCTGGTGCGAGCACATCGATCAAATCCTCGCCAGCGAAGACGTGACCTCGCTCACCAGCGCCGGCAACGTCCTCTGGCCGCTGACCGACCACGTCGGCACCACTCGCGACATCGCCGACCGCAATGAATCGACCGGTGTCACCACCGTCGCCAACCACCGCCGCTTCGACTCCTACGGCAACCTCCTCTCCGAAACCGCCCCCGCCACCGACCTCCTCTTCGCCTTCACTGGCCGGGCCTTCGATGAATCAACAAGCCTGCAAAACAATCTGAATCGATGGTACGACTCAATTGTTGGTAGATGGATGAGTGAGGACCCGACGGGTTTCAGGGGAGGTGATGTCGCGCTAGAAAGATACGTGACTAATGACCCGCTCTCTCACTTGGATCCCACAGGTGAAATCCGATCAGCGTGTATTCGCCAACAAGTCATGGCGTGTGGAATGCTTGGAGTGTTTAACGGCGACTTTGGCTTGTGCGTTACCGAGTGTTCGGCTTCGCTAGCCATCCGAGAACTCTGCTCACCGATTGTGACGATCCCGTTGATTCCCCCATTTGTCTTTGATGAATGTATGTCCGACTGCCTCCTTAGAAGGATCATGCACCCGAACTTTGAGCACGGCCCGATGGCTGTAATCGACGTTGCAGCCCTAAACTGCGTCATTGCACTAATCAGAATCAATTGCCGATGAGCTAGAGCCAATGAAGTCTACTAGCAACAAGAAGCAACCTTCCCTTGCATTGTATTTGTGCATTGCTGGAATCCTGGCGTTTCTGTTGTATGCGGTTATCAATGCGCGAGACGAAATCTTTCAGTACTTGCGCAATGTCCTCCCATAGACTCGCGACGGGACGATCGAAAAAGGCAGCCGGAGAAAGGGGATTAGTCCGGCGGACGAAAAGGGTGACATTCTAGAGTAAGGCTTCATTGATTAGTCCACATGCAATGGTTTCGAATCTTGGGCTGGCCGCAAGATCGAGTATGTGTATGTGTAACCTGTATCGGAGAGGTCAAAAGGGGTCAGGCGTCAATTCCTAAAATGAAGCCTGACCCCTTTGGCCTTTCCGTATGCAAAGGGACTCAAGGCCTCCCGCGACTTTCTCGATGACA
>JAKEHX010000319.1 GCA_022614795.1 Planctomycetaceae bacterium
CGACGCGGCCCGCCTGGAGAAGGACCGCACGCCGCCGGAAAAGGAAGATGTCGAGCTGGCCAGCCTGATCCGAACGACGGCCGACGGTGTCTGCCTGAGATACCAGATGCCGGCCGACGTCATTGAGCTCGACCTTGAGCCGTGCATCGTCCAGGCCGCGCCCGTCGATTTGGAGCTGGTGTTCCGCAACTTGATCGACAATGCGGTCAAGTACGCCAGCGACGACGATCCGCGCGTGCAGGTATCGCTCAAGCCAGGACTTGAGGGCTGGGTCGTGGCCCGCATCACCGACAACGGCCGGGGCATTCCGCCGCAGTATCGCCGCAAGCTCTTCGGCCGGTTCATCCGGCTGGGATCGGAGCTGGAACGCGATAAGCCCGGAACGGGGCTGGGCCTGTATATTGTGCGGACGCTCGTGTCGCGATTGGGGGGCAAGGTGCGGATTCGCGACCGCGAGCATCAAAGCGCCTCGGACGGCGGACTGCGCGGTGTCTCTGACGGCGGGCTGCGCTCTGGCACGACATTCGAGGTGCAGTTGCCGGGGCGCGTTGCGCCACCGCCAGCCGCGCAAGCGGCATGACAAAGCGCCGGCCGAAGTTGCGGCCGGCGCCGGCAGCCCAAACTAGCGCACCAGGCGCGCCCGCGAGTAGATGTACTCGCCCGCCTGGCTGCCGCCGGGCGACGAGATGATGCCGCTGGTCACGATCGGGCACGGCTGCACAAGCACTTTCTTGTTTTTACCCGTAAGATCGACGTACATGACCCGGATGCCGACGAACTTGACGATCGTGTACTGGGCGTTATTGCCCGGGTTGGCGACGCTGCTATAAAGGGGAACGATTCGCGGCTGACCGATGATGGCGCTCAGCTCGTCCTTGATCTCCGCGCTGAGGCCCGTGTCGCCCTGGAGCACAAGCTGGGAGTTGACATCCAGCTCCAGCGTGCCGCCGTTTTCATTCAGCGCCTCCATATCCGCCGGGCTGATGCCGTCGATGATCTGGCGGGCGATGTCGGAGGTGCTGTTGTTGGCGCCGCCGATATCGACGGTGCCGCGGTTGCCGGCCGAGCCAGTGTCGCCGGGATAGAGGTTGATTTCGAGCACGCCGTCCTGCCCGCTGGTGGAAGTCTGATCGCTGTCGCTGTACTGGTAGGAATCGGTCCCTTGGCCGGCCATCAGGGCCTCCCACGATTCGAGGTCGAGGGCGATGGGGAGAATGCCGAGGTTCGATCCATCGCCAGGCGTCTGGAACCCGCGAATGGTGCACTGGATTGCGGCGGTGGCCGTGGCCCCGACCGCCGCCGTGTCATAGCCCATCACGCGGGCGAAGAACAGCGGAACCTCGCCGTTTTGAATGCTCGTGCGCCGCACGTGGACGCGCACGGCATTGGCTGGATTGTCTTCGGTGGGCTCGAGCAGCGGCGAGTCCGGGTCCGAAGGATCGGCCAGGTATCCAATCTCCACGTCGCTGTCGGCCAAGCCCGGAGCTTCGCGGCCCACGAGGTTGTACGACGCATATTCGGCAGCGACCAGACGCGCCCGGTCGGCGACTTCCGTCGCCGAGGGATCATCCCCCGGGCCATCCTCGTCGGCAAGCTCCCAGACGGCCGCCAGAGCCGCCGCATCGGCCGAGCGCTGGAGCTCGGTGCGAATCACCTGGAGGTATCCCACGTCGCAGGCAAACGCGACCATCGCGAGCATGATCACCATCATGAATGCCGACAGCACGATCACATTGCCGCGGCGACGATTCGAGAGGGGACGAAGACCCATGAGCATGATTCCAGAACGAAGAGGGATGCCTTGACCGGCGAAAAGGAGACGAGACGAGCCGCGGTGAAATTGGCGTTAGATGCTCAGCCTAATTAGCGCCGCTTCGCGGTCCATACAGAAACCGGCGCGCAAAGCTGGCGCGGACGCAGCCTAGGACGATACAGCCGGCACAGTCGGCGCCGGCGGCATGGGGCTGCGTAGGGACGGCTATTTCGCCGCGGTTTGCGGCGGCGGCGCGGGGGCGGCGAACTTCGCGAACTCGGCCCCCTGGTCGTTCCAGACGCGAAGGACGCTGTCGAGCCCGCCCGCCAGGATCGTCTTGCCGTCGGCGCTGGCGGCACCGGCATACATGTAATCCGCCGTGCCGCCAAAGTCGCGGGCGATTCCGCCGTTACTGGCGTTGACGAAGCGGACGCGGTTATCGCCCCCCGTGGCCACGACGACGTCGGTATCGCCGACGAACTGCACGCTGGTGACTTCCTTGCTGAACTGGTTCTGCACGGTGCGGAGCTGGTCGCCCGTTCGCGTGTCCCAAATCTTGACGACCATATCGGCGCCGCTGGTCGCCAGCATCCGGCCGTCGGCCCGCCAGGTGACGCCCAGCACGTGGTGTGTGTGCCCTTCGTAGGACCGCACGAACTTGCCGTCGGCCACGTTCCACACCTTTACAAACCGATCGGCCGCGCAGCTGGCGAGCTGTTGGCCGTCGGGCGAGAAGTCGAGGCAATTCACCGTGTCGCTGTGCGGCTGGTTGATCGCCAGGACGAGCTGGCCTGTTTCAGTGCTGTAGATTTTGATCTCGCCGCTGCGGGACGGTTCGCCGCCGCCGACTGCGATCAACTTGCCGTCGGGACTGAAATCGAGGGCCGTCACGCGATCGGTGAATTCCATCGCTGTGGTGGCAGTCGGCCCGTCGGGCGAGCCGATCGTGCGGGCCAGTTTCCACTCGTTGGCAAAGTCCCAGACGACGCCAGTGTTGTTCGCGGCGGCGGTGATCGCCGCACCATCTGCCGTGAAGGCGATCACGTTGATCGGAGCGGCCAGGGCCGCATAAACCTCGACCGGCGCGCCGGTCTCGCCCGAGTACGTGTGGAGGAGCTGGTCGTCGCCGACCGCGGCGAACGTCGCCCCGTCCGGAGCAAACGCAATCGCCTTCAGCGGCTTCTCGGTCATCGGCGCCGCGGCGGTCGCCGCCCGCACTTCCTGGTCCCGCTGCTGGGCCGTTGCTTCCGCGGTCTTCACCTTGGCATCGACGCCGGGGACCGCCTCGGTGGCCTTCTTCACCGCCTCGGCCGCCCGCTCCACCCCCCGCTGCGCGGTTTGCAGCGTCCGCTCGGCTGCGGTCCGCTCGTCGGTCGCCTTCTGGAAATTGGGCGCGACCTGCTTGACCTTCTGATCGGCCTGGGTCAGTGCCGTCTGCGCGTCGGTTGCCCCCTTGTCGGCAGCTTGTTTGTTGGTCTCGGCGGTTTTGCGGGCCGTGTCGGCATCGGCAAAGGCCTTGTCGGCGACGGCTTTGGCGTCGTCCGCCACCTTCTTCTTCGCGTCGGCATCGACGACGACCTTGTCGGCCGCGGCTTTGTTCGTTTCGGCTGTCTTGCGTGCCGCTTCGGCGTCGGTATAGGCCTTGTCGGCCGCGACCTTGGCTTCATCGGCCTTCTTCTTGGCGGCGTCGGCATCCGCGACAGCCTTGTCGGCCGCGGCCTTATTGGTCTCGGCGACCTTGCGCGCCGCTTCGGCATCCGTAAAGACCTTGTCGGCGGCGACCTTGGCTTCATCGGCCTTCTTCTTGGCAGCGTCGGCATCCACGACGGCTTTATCGGCCGCGGCCTTGTTGGTCTCGGCAACCTTGCGGGCAGTTTCGGCGTCGGTGAAGGCCTTGTCCGCGGCAACCTTTGCGTCGTCGGCGACCTTCTTCTTCGCCTCGGCGTCGGCCAGTTCCTTTTCAGCAGCCGCTTGGGCGTCCTTGAGAGCCTGGCTGGCCGGGTCTTTGGCGGCCGCCTCTTTTGCGGCGGCCACTTTGTCGGCAACCGCCTTGGCAACGGCGGCTGCATCGGTGGCGGCCTTGGCCGCATTGTCCTGATCGGTCTTGGCCTTCTTCTGAGCCTCGTCGGCTTTGGTGAAAGCGTCGTCGGCGACCTTCTTGCCTTCGTCCGCCTTGGTTTTGGCCGTGGCCGCATCGGTCGCGGCCTTGGCGGCATTGTCCTGGTCGGTCTTGGCCTTCTTTTGCGCCTCGTCGGCCTTGGCGAATGCGTCGTCGGTCACTTTCTTGGCGTCGTCGGCCTTGGTTTTGGCCGTGGCCGCATCGGTCGCGGCCTTGGCGGCATTGTCCTGATCGGTCTTGGCCTTTTTCTGGGCTTCGTCGGCTTTGGTGAACGCGTCGTCCGCGACCTTCTTGGCTTCGTCGGCCTTGGTCTTGACCGCAGCCGCATCGACGGCCACCTTGGTCGCCGCTTCTGAATCGCTCTTGGCCTTCTTCTGCGCTTCGTCGGCCTTCGTAAAGGCCTCGTCCATCGCCTTCTTGGTTTCGTCGGCCTTCGTCTTGGCGGCGGTGGCATCGACCAGGGCCTTGTCGGCGGCTTCCTTCTCGGCTTTGGGGGCCTTGAGGGCTTCGTCTTTCTGTTTGAATTCGCCGTCGGCCTTGGTCAGGGCCTCCGCCGACTTCTTCTGATTCTCCTCTTCCGCCTTCTTCCGGTCTTCGGCTTCCTTGAGGTCGGCCTTGGCCAGCTCGACATGCTTCTTGGCGAGAGCCGAAGTGCGCTGTGTTTCGGCCAGCTTCAAGGCGGCGCGGAAATCGCCTTTCTGCTCGGTCAACTGCTGGCCGTTGTCACCGTCCCACAGCTTGGCGCTATTGTTCGCGCCGATCGACGCGATCCGCTTCAGGTCGGCCCGCGCGGCGGCGGCAACCACCGGCGTGCCGTGGTTCATCTGCTTGTCGATGTTGCCGCTGGCGATATCGACGACGCGAATGCCGCCGTCCTGGCAGCCGGTGAGCACCTTGGCGCCGCTTGCCGCTACGACGATCAGGCTGTTGATCGGCCCGCCGTGGCCGCCGATTTCCTTGACCGGCTTGGGCGCTTCGGCGGGCTGCATGGCCGGCAGGTCCCAGGTGCGGAGCATGTTGTCGGCGCCGGCGGTTGCCACGAGCTTGCCTTCGCCAACGATCGCCACCGCGTTGATTGGCGCCGCGGTCTCGACCGATGCAATTTGCTGCTGGTCGGCCAGGTTGAAAACGCGGAAGGTCTTGTCGAGCGAGGCGGTGACAAGCTTCGTGCCGTCAGCCGTGAACGCGACGCCCGCGACCGGACCGCTGTGGCCGGCGAGCGTCTTGGCGATCTGGCCATTGGTCATGTCAAACACTTTGACCTTCCCGGTCTCTTCGCCGATCGCGGCGAACTTGTTGTCGGCGGAGATGGCGATCGACCGCGGCGGGCCCTCGAGCGCGGCCAGATCGAGCCGCTTGCCGCCGGCCGGCTTTTGCCAGAGCTTCACCGTCCGAAAGCCGCCGGAAGCGAGCCACTGGCCGTCGGGGCTGAATTTGAGCGACTGAATGAGGTCCAAATCGGCCACGCCGGGCTGCTTGTAAATTCCCTTCTCGATCAGCGACGGATCGGTCAGCCGGCCCAGCTCGCGCTTGCTCGGCACGTGGTACAGGAAAATCTGGTTGGCCCTGCTGGCGGCGGCGTACTGCCCGTCGGCGGTGATCGCCACGGCGTAGATCGGGTTGATTCCCGGCGGCAGCGGCTGCCAGGTGATCATCGACGAAGCCGACTTGACATCACCTTTCGCCCCCTGGTCGATCCAGAGCTTGATCAGCCCGAGCTCTTGCGGCGTGAGCGGCTTGGCCTTCACGTCGTTGTCGGGCGGCGGCATGTGCGGCTCTTTTTGCTTGCCCGCCAGCATGAGCAGGAGGCTCTCGGCGCTTTTTCCCGCCGCCACGGCCGGACCTTCGCTGCCTCCCTTGAGAATTGTCTGCGGCGTTTCGAGCACGAGGTCGCTCTCGGCTTCGGTCGCGCTGTGGCAAGCGAGGCAATTGCGGCGGAAGATCGGCAGGACTTCCTTCTCGAAATCGACATCGCCTTGATGCTGGACCTCGGCGATGGCAATGGGCTCGGCCCAGACCGTGGCGGGAAGGGAGGCGAGCGTGGCCACGCACAGCAGGAGCAAAATGCGGGAGAGCGTCATATTGTGCATCCTGTCATCTGAGTTCTTGGGAAATGCAATCCTATCGGGAGGCTTACGCCTCCCGCTCGCCAGTCGAGCTACTTCTTCACTACCTCGACGGTAATCGTCACCGGAGCCGTCGTTTCGACTTGCACGTTGTTGAACCGGCCGCGGCAGCGAAGCGTGCAGGCGTGCTGGCCGGGCGTCGCATTCGCGGCGGCGACCACCTCCAGCTTACCGTCGGCTTGGTCCTTGTTGAGATTCACTTGCTGGGCGGACAAGCCCTGCACCCCTTGCGGCGGCGTCAACGTCAACTCGACCTGCTCCGCAAATCCATAAAGCCGCTCGACCTTCGCGGCGACCTCCTGCTTCTCGCCTTGCTTGACGGCGGCCGGCGGATTGGTCGCCGTGAAATTGAACGGGTGCGGGTGAATCCGCAGCTTGATCGGCGTCGAAACCAGAGCGAAGTTCGTGTCCTTCGGTTGGTTGGCCTGCTTGACCTGGTTGACGCGGTTGTCGAGCTGCTGCTTGAACTGGTTTCCCTGCGTGACCTTGTCCTGCGCGACCTTGAGAGCCGCCTCAGCCGCAACGCGGGCCTCCTCGGCCGTTTTCGCCGCAGCCTGGGCGTCGGTCAGGGCTTTGTCGGCAGTGGCCAGCTCCTCATCGGCTTTCTTTTGAGCGGCGGCAGCTTCGGCTGCTGCTGTTTCCGCGGCCTTGGCGGTGTCGGCCAGCCCCTGGTTCGCCGCGTCCTTTGCAGCCGCTTCCTTGGCCTGGGTGAGCTTGTCAGCAGCCGCTTTGGCGGCGTCGGTCTTGGCCTTGACATTGTTGGCGGCCTCGGTCTTCTTCTGTTCCGCCGTCTTGGCGGCATTGGCCGCATCCTGGGCCGTCTTGGTCGCCGTGTCCTTGGTCGCGGTCGCGGTTTTAACTGCTTCGCCCAACTGTGTCAGCAAGTCGGCCGTCGCCTTCTGTTCGGCCTCGACGGCGGGAATCGCGTCGGGATTGCGGACGTATTTCCGCTTGGTCTCGCCCCGCATGAAAAAAGTGTACACGCCCGGCTTGATGTTCTGCTGGTTGAGCTGCAGCTCGAACTTGCCGGTTCCCGTGTTGCCGTCTAGATTCACCTCTTTCGGCTTGATCTGGTCGGGTAGGCCGTCGCCCGACAGCTTGACGTTTTCCTTGAAGTCGCCGCGGCGGGTGAGCGTGATGGGAATCTCGATGTTGCCGCCGAGCGAGGTTTCCCAGATCTTGTCTTCGCCGATCTGCACGAAGGCCGGCTCGACGTCTTTGTCGATGATCCCAAGCTGCATCGTCTTGGTAAGGCGGAACTCCGGCGGCTGGTTCTGGCGGTTCTGAGTTCCCCAGACGACCATGGCGTAGCGGGCCTCGCGCACCAACTCGCGGTCGCCAACCTTGCCGCGGCCGACGATCTTGATCGGGCCGCTCCAGGGGCCGACCCCTTCCGCAGCCGTGAAGACCAGGGCCGCCTGCTTCACTTCGCCGCCAATCACCGCGCCGGGGCAGGTGACGCCGCCCGGCAGCCCCTCGACGGAAACCGTGATTTCGCCGTCGTAGTCGTCGCGGCGGTTGACGAGCACGGTCATCGAGGTAGCTCCGCCTTTGCGGACGGTGAGCGAATCGATCCGCGTCTGGTTCTGGTCGCGCTGCCCCTGAGCCGGCTTGTCGGGATAGGCCAGCAGGCGAAAGTCGGGCTCGGCCGGCCGGATGGCCAGGCGATAAACGTACGACGGGTCCTTGCGGCCGTCGCCAAACTGATCGCGGACCATGAGGCGGTACGTGCCGTCCTCAGGGACGGCGAACTTGTACGCGGGGTCGTCGGTTGAGGTGTCGAAGTCGCGGGGCTGGCGGCCCTGGCGCTCCTGCGAGTCATCAACCTGCGTGACTTCGCTGGCTTGCTCCTCTCCCTTGTCGTTCTTCGTGATGCGGAGCAACGTGAACGCGGGATCGCTTGCCAGGCCGAGCTGATGCGAAATGACCTCAATCCACCACGTCTCTCCCTTCTTGGCGTCGAACTGAATCCAGTCGACGTCGCGCTGCGGATAGAACTGGCCGGCCAGCTCGCAGGGGAGCGTCACTTTCGTCGCCTGGGCCGCTTCGTTGTTCGGCTCTTGCTCGGGAAGCGTCGTGGCGGCCTTCGCGACATAGACTGCCACGGGGTTGGCCAGTCCTTGCGGCGTCGGCAGGCGGAACTCGATCGCGTCTTGCCAGGCCCGCCGCGGATCGACGGCGCCCACGATCGCCAGCTGCGACTTGCCGGCGTCGTCGCCCGGGAGTGGAATGTTGACCTGGACCTTTTGCAGCGGCACGCCATTGAGGACGAGTCCATCGGCCTGCTGGCCGCCGGGCAGGTTGCGGCCGTAGATCGTGTAGGCATTATTCGATCCAGCGGGGCCGCTGGGCGGGAAGACAAAATCGACCAGGGGAGCGGCGCTGACCGATAGGCGATAGAAATACTCCGGGCCGCCGCCATAGACCGCGTCGAACAGCTTGAGCGTGTACGCGCCCTCGGCCGGCGCCGTGAAATCGAGCACCGGGTCCTGACCCAGCGTGTCGCGCACCCGGGCGACCTCGCGGCCTGCGCCATTGAGCATCACCATCGTCGCGTCCAGCCGCGAGTCCAGCCGCTCGGCAGCGCAGTCGATGATGACCCGTTCGCCTTGCTTGAGGGCGAGCTTGAGGTAGTCATATGCGTTCTGATCGACGCGTCCGTTGACCGTCGAGCCGAGGGCGACTTCCAGCGGCTTGTCGGCGGCGCTATTGCCTGCCACGTCGGACAGCTCGTTCAGCGTTCCGACTGCGAACGAGCGCGGATTCGACATGCCGAAGCGGCCGATCGCCGTGACATCATACACGCCCGGCGGCACGTCGCCGGCAATCGTCACGGTGAACTGGTTGGGCAGCGGCTTGGGAGTTTTTTCGAACTCGGTGGGCGTGCTCATCTTCGCCGCGGCGGTAATGCCCGGGTGACTGAACACGATGCGCTCAACATCCTCCAGATCATTGCCCCCCAGCGTCACCTCGACCGCGGTTCCCGGCTTGCCGCCCGGTGGAAAGAGGCTGGTGAGCTGCGTCACCGGAAGTTGAGCAAAAACGGGGGGGTAATTCAGGCGGGATCGTCGGGTGGTCAGGGTTTCAGTCTGATCGGGCGACGATGGGTGTCAAACGTATCTGTAGGGAACGGCCTCGGTGCCGTTCCGCGATCTTTCGATTCGATATCAATTGGCAATGCACGGAACGCCACGGAGGGCGTTCCGTGCTACAGCGCGCGGCACTGCACCGGCACGGCTAGTGATTAAACAAAAACTCCTTCGTGTTAATCAGCGCCCACACAATGTCCTCATAGGCCCGCTTGGGGTCCATTTCATTCTTGTTGATGTGGGCGATGGCAATCGTCATCTCCTCCGGAGTCGGCACGCGCGAGAAAGCGAGCAGGTATAGCTCGCGAATC
The DNA here is from genome assembly GCA_022614795.1 of Planctomycetaceae bacterium. GTDB lineage: Bacteria > Planctomycetota > Planctomycetia > Pirellulales > Pirellulaceae > CAYLLN01. The sequence continues at coordinate 9,399 of JAKEHX010000319.1, forward strand.
TTTACTTCGTGCGGGCGCGACTTGTCGGCGGCGAGCGTCTGAGCCTTGCCGTTGCCCGCGGTCAGCTTCCCCTGGATTTCGCCCGAATTGAGCAGGTGCAGGCTCTGGGCCAGGTTCGCTTCGCTCGACCGCTCGCATTCGCAGGCGCTGGACGACTCGGGGCGGCCGAAGACCGTCAGGAAATAGGAGTTGAAGCCGTTGTCGGGCAATTGCACGGCGCGGGTGCCGGCGGGAATGCCGCCGAAGCTCGTCTGCGTGCCCGTCACCTGGTCGATCGAATCGAGCAGCACTTCCGCGTTCAGCCGCTTGGGGTAATAGCGCGAGAAGTTCTGCTTGTCATCCTGGTTCCATTCGTTCGGTTCGGCGGACAGCTGATAGGTCGCGGAGCCAGCGATGGTGCGGCACAGGTGCTTGAGGTCAAAGCCGTGCTCGATGAAGTCCTTGGCCAGAGCGTCAAGCAGCTCGGGGTTGCTCGCGGGGTTGGTCACTCGCATGTCGTCTTCCGGATCGACCAGCCCGCGGCCGAAGAAGTGCTTCCAGTAGCGGTTCACCAGCGATTTGGCGAAGAACGGGTTGTCCTTGGCCGACATCCAATCGGCCAGCGAGTGCCGCGGGTCGGTGTCGGCCGAAAGGTCGAGCGGGGCGGCGCCCAGGCCTGTCGGCTTGACGCCTTGGCCGGTCTTGGGGTTCTGGGCCGTGGCGACGCCGCGGCGATGATAAATCTTGTCGGCGTCCTGAATGTCGCCCCGCTTGCGGCCGACCTGCGCGAAGAAGGCGGACACGCCGTAGTAGTCCTGCTGGCTCCACTTTTCAAACGGATGGTGGTGGCAGCGGGCACATTGAATCCGCAAGCCGAGGAAGAGCTGGGCCGTGTCCTCAACCTGAGCCGAGGCGTCCTTCACTTCGCGATACCAGCCGGCTGGCGGGTTCTGGCCCGGCGTGCCGGTCGCCGTCAGGATTTCGCGGACAAATTGATCATAAGGCTTGTTTTCGTGCAGGCTTTGGCGAATCCACTCGTGGAAGGAAAACGTGGCGATCTTTTCGAAGTCTTGGCGGCGCTTGTTGCGGAGAATCGCGTTCCACTTGTTGGCGAAGTAGTCGGCATAGTCAGTGCTGTCGAGGAGGCGATTGATCGCCCCTTCGCGCTTGGTAGGCGCCTGATCGGCCAGGAACAGCTCGGTTTCTTCAAGCGTGGGCAGGCGGCCGGCGAGGTCGATCGTGACGCGGCGAAGGAACGTTGCATCGTCGGCGACCAGCGACGACGGCAGGCCGAGCGAGCGGAGCTTTTTCTGCACGAATTCGTCGATGAAGTTCTTGCCCGGCGGCAGGTTGTTCGTCGGGACGCCAAGTGGAATCGTTGCCCGGAATACGCCGACGTGCCCCTGATAGCGGGCCATGACGGCGACGCTGCCCGTGAGCTGGCCGGTGGTCACCAGGCCCGTGACGCTCACCTCGCCCATCTCGGTGTCGTTGCTGTCGAATTGCGTCGTGCGGGTTACATCTTCGCTCGAGCCGTCGCTGTAATGAGCGACGACGACAATCTGCTGCGTGCTTTCGCGCTCCATGAGCCGCTCGGCTGGCAGC
>JAKEHX010000320.1 GCA_022614795.1 Planctomycetaceae bacterium
ATGGATCGCCTCCACGAGCGTGACCGAACTCCATGACGGGACAACACCTTGCGTCGACTCGGGATAACCCCCCGAACATTCAACTACTGAATTTGCAATGATCAATTTGCAATCGTCCCCGGTCGGACTCTTGCGGACCGTCCGATTACAAATTGCGAATTGAGCATTGCAAATTGGCATTTCGATAACGTCGGCCACCTGTCCCACTCGGAGTGTGGGACTACTTATCCCTGCACCACCGGGTTGAGCAGCGTGCCGATGCCGTCGATCTTGATTTCGACAAGGTCCCCGACGGCGAGCGTGAAGTTGCCCTCGGGCACGATTCCCGTGCCCGTGAGCAAAAAAACGCCGGTGGGGAAGGAGTTGTCGCGGCCCAGCCAGTGGATCAGGTCCTCGAACGTGCGGGCCATGTGATCGACGCTCGTCCGGCCGTCGTAGATCAGCTTGCCGCCGCGGTGAATCACCAGGCGAATGCCGATCTCGTGGCGCGGCGGCATGCCGATCGGCAGCGTGATCCACGGGCCCAGGCCGCACGACTGGTTGTAGCATTTGGCCTGCGGCAGGTAGAGCGGGTTGTCCCCCTCGATGTCACGCGAGCTCATGTCGTTGCCCACGGTGAAGCCGACGAGCTGCAATTTGCTCGACAGGACGAGCGTCAGCTCCGGCTCGGGGACGTTCCACTGCGAATCGTTGCGAATCCGCAGCGGCTGGCCGTGTCCTGAGACGCGATGGGGCGAGGCCTTGAAGAAGAGCTCCGGCCGCGGAGAGGCATAGACCCGGTCGTAGCACGACGCGGACGTGGCCGATTCTTCCATGCGGGCGGTTTTGCTCCGCTTGTAGGTCACGCCGGCCGCCCAGACCTCCTGCTGGTCAATCGGCGGCAGCAGCTTCACGCTGCCCAGCGGCACATGCTCCTGCGTGGCTGACAAGAATTCGGCCGCTTCGTACGGATTGTCGGCTTCGAGAATCTCGGCCAGCGAGCGGTACTGCCCGCCCGATAGATCGAGCGGCAAGAGCTGGTCCCCCTCGACGCGGGCGACGCCGGCCTGGCCGGAGGGAAGCTGGTATTTGGCGAGTTTCATGGGGAGGCCGGTTTCAGGTTTCAGGTTTCAAGTTTCAGGTTTCAGGTTCTCACTACCAAGTCCCTGAAACCTGAAACTTGAAACCTGAAACTTATCTTCGTGGCCGGCGGCCGCCTTGCCGATTGGGGAGGGGCGTGCCCGCTTCGCGGTCGAATTCGTCGGGAGTGCGCGCGGCCGGCGCGTCGTCCTTCGTTTCGGCTTTCCAGCGGTCAAGCGCGGCGCGCAGCGACTCGAGGTCCTTTTGGTACTTCGCCTGCCCCGCGACATTGACCAGCTCGTGCGGATCGGACTCCAGATCGTACAGTTCCTCGGCCGGCAGCGGCTTATTGAAGCAGACAATCTGCTCGGGCGTGAGCTTTCCCGCGTCGCGCAGCTTGCGCATCGTCTGAAAGGTCGGCGAACGGACCGCGTCGGCCGGCGGTGTGTTCGGCAGGTCCGGGTATTCGTTCCGAATGTACTTGAGGCTCTCAGTGCGGACGCTGCGGCTGCGGGCTTCGAAATCGTGCCAGTTGTGCTCGGAGAAGGCGGCGGTCCGCGACTGTGCCGCCGGATCGGCCAGCACCGCGGCGAAGCTCTGCCCCTGCATCGAAGCAGCCGGCTTGACTCCCGCAAGGTCCAGAATCGTCACGCCAATGTCGATCGAGCTGACCAGGCTCCGCGTGCTCGTGCGCGGCTTGATCTTGGCCGGCCAGCGCACGATGAGGGGCGTCCTCACCCCGCTGTCATAAACAGTCGTCTTGCACCGCGGAAACGGCCGGCCGTTGTCGGTCATGAACAACATCACGGTGTTGTCGGCCGCCTTTTGCCGATCCAGCTCGTCGAGCACCTGCCCCACAAAGCCGTCGAGCCGATTGATCTCGTCGTAATAGAACGCCAGGTCCTTCCGCACTTCCGGCGTATCGGGCAGGTAGGGCGGCACGGTGACGTCGTCTGCCGAGTGCGGCTCGCTGATCGTCCCGGCGGCGTAATCGCGGTGGGGGTCGAAGGCAGCCAGCCACAGGAAGAACGGCTTGTCCTGGGGCCGGTCCTTCAGCACCTGGACCCACTCACCGCAGCCGCTGGGGTTGTTGCGGCCGGCGTGCTTGACCAGGTCGAAGCGGTCTTCCACGTCCTTGCCGAGGTGCCACTTGCCGGCCGCCGCCGTCCAATAGCCAGCCCCCTTGAGCAGCTCGACAAACGTCGTCTGCTCTTTCGGCAGCGGCCAGTGGAGCTGCTCGGCGCCGGTATTGTGCGGATAGCGGCAGGTGATGATCGAGCTGCGACTGGGGCTGCACGAGCTGCACGTCAGAACGGCGTTGGCAAACGTAAGACCACTCGCCGCCAGCCGGTCTAGCGAGGGCGTACGAATGCCGCGGTTGCCGTAGGGGCCGGTGTCGTCGCAGCCCAGATCATCGGCGATGATCAGGACGAAATTCGGCCGCGGACGAGCGTCGTCCGCATCGAGCCTGTGAACCGTGCCGATCAGGCTAAACGCCAGGAGCAGGGGGAGCAGGATTTTGTCCATAAACGAGGGCCGATCGATAACTCAGGCGTGGCGGTAAATCGCGCGCGGCAGCGCCGACTCAGAATACCGGCCGGCTGGCGGACAATCTAGCGCTAGCCCGCATTTCTCACAATGCGCGTAGGGTGCGTGAAGCAAGCCCTTGCGGTGTGGTGCATTTCGCACGGCAATCGTTAGATCTCGATTGACTCACCTTGTCAATCAACTGGCTTGCGAAACGCACCAGCCTGTCAGCGATTGCCGTGCTCATGCACCCTACTTGTGAGAAATGCGGGCTAGAGCATGCAGCACACTGATGGAGTCGGTAACTGCCGCGGCTCGCTTCAGTCGGGCTTTGCAGCGGCGGCAGCCAACTGCTGCTGGTCGATGGGGGGCAGTTGGGTTGGCCACTGGCCTCGGTAAACCACGTTGCGGATGCGGGCCGTCGACGCGTCCGTGTAATGGAACCAGCCGAGCGTGCGGAGGTTGCTGGCCTCGAGCTTGCGCCGGGCAACTTCCTGTCCGTTGACGGCGATCACCACCTCGCCAGTGACCAGCGTCAGCTTGAGCTTGTTCCACTCGCGGGTTTTGAACGGAACCGGCATCGCGCCCGCCAGAGGCTCGGAGTTGTCGGGCGCCAGGCCATCGCGCAGCCCGTACGCGCCGCTTGTAAGCCAGTGGAGCCGAGGGCCATCGGGGTGCAAGAGGAACACCAGCCGATCGAGAGCCGGATGGACTTCGGCTTTGCCCGGCTCGTAATAGAACTCGTACTCCACTTCGCCGTCCTCGACGAGCGGCCGGTGATACTGAAGCAGGCTTTCGCGGAAGCTGCCGGGCGAATTGACGATCGACCGCCCGACGATTTCATCGCCCGTCTTGGTCCAGGCGGCACCTGCGCCCGCCACTGACTCGCCGAAATATTCGGCCAAGCCGCCCGCCAGGTCGCTGCCGGCGAAGATGCGGACCTCGCTGGGAATCGTCGGCGAGCCGAGTAGTTGCACGTTGCGCATGCCGCCCAGGAAGTGCGGCTCGGCCGAGCGGACCGCCAGCCAGGGGTCGAAGTGCATCTCCAGCCGCTCGGTGTGGACCTGCTTGTCGCCGACGAAGGCGAACAGAGCGCCGTCCTTGACGACGAGGCGCAGCTCGGCCCACTCGCCCAAGAGCGCAGGCTTCTCGGCCAAGGGAACGACCGATTCGGCCTGGCCCGGCCGGCGGCGGCGGAGCGAGGCGCCGTCGGGAGCGAGCGAGAGCAGCGTGCCGCCATAGAGCAATTGCATCTGGCGGTTCTCGGGCGTCGAAATCTGGTAGCGAAGCTCGAAATCTCCGGTCAGCGGCGAGCGGAAGTAGAGTGCGTCGCGGCCGTTGCCGGTGAGGAAATCGGTCTGGCCGCGGGTGAAACGCCAACTGGGGAGCGGCGCGCCGGTGCCGCGCCCTGCGGCCGTCGGGTGATTGACGGCGATCCACTGCGTCAGTCCGGGCGGGACCGAAGTGCGGCTGCGATCGCCCGCATCCGGATCGTTCCAGCCTCGGGCCAGGCCGAGCAGGCGATGCGCCATCGGCCGCCACCAATTGGTCAGCGGGCCCTTGCTCACGGGGCTGGCCACGAGCTGCTCGGCGAGGGCCAGGGCGTCGGCCCGCAGAGCGGGGCGATCGAGGGCGGCCCGCACCGCCACCATGTCGCCGTAGCGCTGATGAACGGGAATGTGCGGCGGCAAGTCCTTGGCCAGCGCCGCCAGCCGCTTCAGCCTGCCGCCGGCCGCGGCATCGTCTTTCCGGGCGACATCCAGGAGCAATTGGAGCGCGAGGACGCTCCGCTCCTCCTTGGTCATGCCTTGGCTACTCGCCGCGGCTTCGATTTCCTTGGCCAGCTCATCCAGCCGGCCCAGCTCCGCGGCCGCGGCGACCAATTCGGCCGCGGGCGAGACAATTTCGCCCCCCGTGTGAATTGGGCCGCTGGTCTGGGCGTCGGCCGCAGTCGGCGGCACCGGATCGGTCGGCGTGAAATCGGCCCGCAAGCGGAACGTCGGATGCTCTTTCGACGGCAGGACCCACGCGGCGAGCAGCTTATAGCGCTCTTCCGGCGGCAGCGACGCAGATCGCCGCCACACCGCGTAGGCATCGTGCGTGAAGTGCTCTTCGCCGATGATTCTGTGCCGGGCCAGCTTTTCGGCGTCGCTGGCGGCGGCAGCGGGCGCCAGCAGGTTCGCTCGCTCGTCCGCGGTCAGCTCCACAGGCCAATTGCCCGACAGCACGACGTTCCGCACGCGGGCCGTCGTCTCGGACTTGAAACGGAACAGCCCGAATCTGCGATCGTTGGTCGGCTCTATCGCGCGGCGCAGAATCTCCGTGCCGTTGAGCGTCAGTGAAACCTCGTCGCCGGCCAGCGCCAGCTCGACCTGGTTCCAATCGCCGGCCACCAGCGGCAGCTTGTCCGGCCCGCGGCGGGCATCGCGATCTTCCAGCATGTTCCGCGGATCGATGCTGATCGGCTCGTTCGCATTTTCACCGGGGCGCGTCATCCAGTGCAGCCGCAGCCCCTCTTCGGCCAGCACCAGTGCCACTCGGCCAAGCGCCGGATGGACGTGGGTCAATTGCGGCTCGTAGAAGAACTCGTAGCGGACGCGGTCGCCATCTTGCAGCGGGCGGTGATAGTCGAGCCGGCTCTGGGCGTCGGGCGCAGCGAGCGGATCAGCCCGGCCGACCAGCTCTCCATCGGCCGCCGTCCAATCGGGCAGCGGTTCGCGCGGCCGCCTGGGTGATTCCTCATAAGCGTAAGGATCTTCGTAGTATTGGTTCTGCCGCTCATTTTTCGAGATGCGCTTGGGCAACCGCTCGTTGTAGGAGCTGGCCGACCAGCCGTCGAACCGGTCCCCCTCGACAAGACGCACTTCGCGCGGGATGACTGGCGAGCCGCGGAGCTGGAGATTCCGCATCTTGAGCGTGCTGTCGCCCGGCGCGGACAGGCACAGCCAGGGGCTCGTTCCGCTAGGCGCGGCCTCTTCATAAATCGGATGGCCGTTGAGCACGTACTGCACCGACTTCGGCGTAACGCGCACCTCCATGCGGTTCCAGCCGTCGTAGCGAAGCGCGGGCGCGGAACGGTTCACCTGCTCGTGGGATGACGCGGGCGATATGTAAACGCCATCACGCCACTGCGACAGCGACGCCGCGAGCCCCGCATAGCCAACCCCTCCGTAGGACCTGTCGCTAAAAAAGAGTTCGTAGGAAAACTGGAACTCGCCGGCCAGCGGCGACTTGAAGATGAGCTGATCGCCGGACGAGCCGGTAGCATGCGCCAACAGCCCATCGTGAGCGACCCATACGCGCGGGACCTGCGACAATAGCACCACCGTCGCGGGGTTGTTTGGATGCCAGAGGGCAAGCTGCCCCTTTTCGAGCGAGCGCAGGTCGGTCCCACCCGCATTGGCCGCTTGGAAGCGGGCGATGTCGTAGGCCGCGTGAGCCAGCATCTCGCTGCCGTTGCTCCGCCGGCCGACCGCGGCCACTTCGTTCATGAGCAAACGTCCTTTGCCGGCAATCTGTGGTGTCTTGAGGGCCACATGCGCGGCCAGATAGTCGCTCCAACTGACCGCCTTGGGCTGCTGAGGCGTGCCGAAGGGATCGACGGCGCCGCCCGCGGCCGGCCGCTGCTGGTTAGCCTCGGCTTGCAGAGCCGAGCGCAGTGCGTCCAAGCGCTGGCGAACCGGGGCAAAATCGCGCTGGGCAATCTGCACGATCGTCATCAACCCCTCGGCCCCCGGCAGCTTCTCGGCCAGGCAGGGCTCGATCGCGGCGGCCAATTCTCCGAGCTTTCCCGACTGCTCGGCCGCCTGGACGAGGAGCGTAAAGTTGCTGATCGGCTCAAAGTCGGCCGGCCCATCAATGTGGTCCTCTCGCTCCGCGAGAGGAATTTCCGCTCGCGGAGCGAGCGGACCACGTGGCAAAAACGCAGGCGGAACCTGCTGCCCGCCGCTGAAGGCCCCGATCAGCCGCAGCGTGCGGCGCGTTTCGGTCGGCAGCGTCCAGTCGCGCAGTAGCAGGTAGCGTTCCTCCGGCGGC
>JAKEHX010000321.1 GCA_022614795.1 Planctomycetaceae bacterium
GCTGCGGGTTGTAATCCAGCGCCTTGATCAGGACTTTGGCTTCCGCGCCGGGCAGGATCGACAAGTCGAGCGTGGCCGCCTTTGCCGCTTGCCGCGCGGGGCCGCCGCTGCGGTGACCCAGGCCGGCCGAGCGCAGATCCACATACAGCCGGGCGAGACTATATTGATCGGAGGCGGCGGACGATTTCCCGGCCCCCAGCTCCGGCGCCGACCAGCGCGTCTTGGGCAGCCGGCTTCCCTTGCTCCCTTGCCAGAGGTGCTGCACGAGCCCGATGTCCCGCAAGCGCACCTTATCTTCCTCGAACAGGATATTGCCCGGATGCAGGGCCAGGTGGCGCAGCTTGGTCTCGGCGGCGAGGGCATCGAGTGTTTCCGCCAATGGGCCCAGACGCTGAATCAGATCCTTGGCGTCCTTGGCCCAGCCGGTCAGCGCATCTTGCAGCGTGGTTCCCGAGATATCGCTGACCAGGATGATCCGGTTGGGACCCAGCTCCGCCACGTCGAAAGGCACAAGCGCCGGATGACTGAGCGCCTGCAGCTTGCCCAGCGCCTGAGCCTGTTGCTCCGCTCTTTCCACCGCGAAGCTGGCCAGATGATGAGCGATCCTGGAAACACCATCCGGCCCCGCGACCGTCCACATTTCACCCAATGGCGATTGACCCAGAAAATTGAGGTAAGCGTAGCCGGCCAGTGAGAACGGCTGACACAGCGGTATGGCCGTCGGCGTTTCCTGATCACTCGCCGTCGCGGACTGCGTGTCGCGGCCGTTTGCTGGCCGGGGCTGGTCGCACGCCGTCTTTTTCTGGATGCGAATCGTGCGCCGCAATTCACCGGAGTTCGCAGGTTGCGGCGGCACGCTGTCCGGGCCCATGAGCAGCGCACGCACGAAATCCATGCAGCTGGCGAAGCGCTGGCTCGGCTCCTTGGCCAGGGCGCGGGCCACAATCGGGCGATCCTCTGGAGGCAATGGGCTCAGGTCCGGCTCCGCTTGCAGATGTTGCAGCAAGAGCTGGCGCGTGTTCTTGCCCTTGAACGGCAACAGCGACGTGAGCAGCTCCTGATAGACGATGGCCAGACTGTATTGATCGCTCTGTGGGCTGATCTGTCCCTGCAAGATCTCCGGCGACGAATAGCGCGGCGTCACTCCCCAATTTCGCCCCTCGCCCCTGTACTCAGGGGAGAGGGGTTGGGGGTGAGGGGTCGGCGTATTCTTCTCGGATGTCGGCTCGTTCCGATCGGTCAGGCTGTTCACCAGGCCGAAGTCCGCCACTTTGATGTGGTTGCTCACGAGAAACAGATTCTGCGGCTTGACGTCGAGATGCTGCAAGCCGTGCTGGAAATTGATGAGGTCCAGGGCTTCGGCCGCCTCGCACATGTACTCGAGCAACTCGGCGCGTGGAATGCCTTTGTGCTCCTGGCGCTGGTAGTCGGCCAACAGATCGGCCAGGTTGCGATCGGCCAACTCCATGACAATCATGAGGACGCCGTTCACCACCTCGACCCGTTCCACGGAGAGGAGAAAGGGATGGCGGATAGACTTGATATGTTCGAGCGCCTGGAGTTCTTGCTTGGCGGGAGCGGAGTCGTCATCCTCGGACTCGACCGAATTGCTGACAAACTTGATGGCCTTGTGCAAGCCGCCGGGGGCCTGGCACTTCCAGACTTCGCCAAAGCCACCGCTGCCCAATGGCTCGATAAGGGGATAGCCCGCAATGGGCTCCATCCCCGGCTGCCAGGGTGAAGATGGTTCCGATTCGACGGCGAGGTCGCACAGGGCGGGGCGATGACCGCGCATAGCCTGTTCCGTAGGCGGGAATGGTTGGGCGTTACCACTATGCAAAGCGTAGGTTACCAACCGAGCCTGAGCAAATGAGCGGGCAAGTTTTGATTCTTGGTACAGATTTCAGTGTTCAGCGATTCAGTTTTCAGTTCGAAAACTAACTGTACAAATACTATCCCTTGGGCATTCAGTCCTTCACGAGACACTCTAACGGGGGCCAACTTCTCTATTACCTTGCGATGTGTCAGACGATAGCCGTGCAGTTGTCATCTGCGCTGCAAATACTTGTCGTACCATGCCAGCACTCGCCGCATTTCGTCGAGCTGGTTGGAACGCTTCTCCAAGACATGGCCTTCGCCGGGGTAGACGACCATTTCGGTGGCGACGCCGAGTAGTTTGAGGCCCTTGTGCCAGGCTCGGCCGTGGTAGAGAGGGACGCGCTCGTCTTTCTCGCCATGGAGAACCAGGGTAGGAGTCTTGCAGCGTTCGATATGGGCGAGCGGTGAGCGGCTGGCGAGCAACGGACGAATGCGAATCTCGTCGCCGCCAAAGTAGTAGCGCAGCGGGGCAGCGAGGTCGTTGGTGAGACTGAACGTCTCCAGGTCGATGACGCCACAATCCACGACAGCGGCGCGGAAGCGGGTTGTCCGCGTCGTGGTCCAGGCTGTGAGATAGCCGCCGTAGCTCTGTCCACCGACGGCGAGCCGGTCCGGGTCGGCGATCTTTTTTTCGATGAGGGAGTCGATGCCGTCCATGACATCCTGATAGTCGCCGCCGCCCCAGTCGCGCTCGTTGGCCTCGACGAATTCCTCGCCCATGCCGATGGAGCCGCGCGGGTTCGGCAGGAACACGACGTAGCCGTTCGACGCGAAGTACTGACCACGTGACAGGTAGGTTCCCAGCCAGCTCGACCACCACATTCCTTGCGGGCCGCC